>NZ_LZKY01000246.1:0-54279 GCF_001673055.1 Mycobacterium sp. 1245801.1 | reverse complement strand
CACCGCCCACCCGGACGACCATCCACCCCAGGTCGTCGAGCCTGCGTAGCCGGCTCTGGTCACGCGCGTACTGCTTGCGGTTCGTGCGATGGTGATCGCCGACGACAAGCCGGACGACGTTGTGGGCCGCGTGCGCCGTGCGCTCATCCGTCGCGGATATCGCGACACTTAACCAGTTGCGACGACACGCCGAAAAGGATCGCAGCAGGTTAAGTTTCGCGGCATGGGGAGGGCGCGGACGGGCGTCAGTCCACCCGGGTGGCGTGCACTTCCCAGAACGGGGCGTGCGCCCGTTGACCCTCGAGCCACGGCTCGATCACCCGGAAGCGCTCCAGCAGCTTCTCGGCCTGATCGGCGATGTCGGGGTTGCGTTGGGCCATCGCCTCGATGGACTCGACGCTGACGTTGACCCGATACGTGGTGGTGCCCAGATAGGTGATCTCCCAGCCGCCGTCCGGAAGCACGTCACGAAAGTCGTTCTCGGACAACGACCGCAGCATCTTGAAGCCATTGACGTTGTGTTCGCCGAACTCGTACATGTACAGCCGGGCACCGGGCTTGGTGGCGCGGTGCAGCGCCCGCACGTACGAACTGCGCAGCTCGGGCTCGGTGCTGAAGGTGTGGTAGAAGGCGCAGTCGACCACCGTGTCGAACCGGCCGTCGAACCCGTCCAGCTTGGTGGCGTCGGCCAGCTCGAAATTGACCGTCACACCGGCCTTTTGGGCGTTCTCGCGGGCGCGCTCGATGGCGGTCGCCGAGCCGTCGATGCCGGTCGCCGAAAACCCCTTGGACGCGTAGTAGATGGCGTGGTGGCCCGGTCCGGTCCCCGGGTCGAGCACCTCGCCCTTGACCGCCCCGAGCGCGACGAGCTGCTGGACCACCGGCTGCGGGCCGCCGATGTCCCACGGTGTGGCGGCCGGCAGGCCGTGCGACGTCCGCTGGTCGCGGTACATCTCCTCGAAACGGGTGGGGTCGGTGGGGTCGAACGTCGTCATGTGGCGCCACTCCTCATCGCTTCGCTCTGCATCGTCGCCGGCGCGGTTGTCATGGCAGCGCATTCACCAGCTGCTCGACGGGCACCCGGGGGCCGGTGAAAAACGGCGTCTCCTCGCGGGTGTGCCGGCGGGCGTCGGTGGCACGCAGCTCGCGCATCAGGTCGACGATGCGGTGCAGTTCGGGAGCCTCGAAGGCCAAAATCCACTCGTAGTCCCCGAGCGCGAAGGCCGGGACGGTGTTGGCGCGCACGTCCTTGTACTCGCGCGCGGCCATGCCGTGCTCGGCGAGCATGCGGCGGCGCTCGTCGTCGGGCAGCAGGTACCACTCATAGGACCGCACAAAGGGATACACGCAGATGTAGGCGCCGGGCTCCTCGCCGGCCAGAAACGCCGGGATGTGGCTCTTGTTGAATTCGGCCGGCCGATGCAGCGCCACGCTGCTCCACACCGGGGCGCTGACCCGCCCGAGCGCCGTCGTGCGCCGGAAGTCGGCGTAGGTGGCCTGCAGCGCCTCGACGCGCTCGGCGTGGGTCCAGATCATGAAGTCGGCGTCGGCCCGCAGACCCGCGACGTCGTAGAGGCCGCGCACCACGACGCCGCGCTCCTCCTGCTGCTTGAAGAACGTCGACGCCTCATCGATGACGTCGCCGCGCTGGTCGCCCAGCTCACCCGGCTCGACGGAGAACACCGAGAACATCAGGTAGCGGATCTGGGAATTGAGCGAGTCGTAGTCGAGCTTGGCCATGAAACCTATCGTGCCACTTGCGCGTCGAAGCCTCCGATGGCCCCGATCACCCGCTCCGCCGCGCGCCCGGCCGCGCCCACGCAGGCCGGCACGCCGATGCCGTCCAGGTAGCTGCCGGCCACCGCCAGCGTCGGGGGCAGCCCCGCGCGCACCTCGGCGACCAGCTCGGCGTGGCCGGGGCCGTACTGCGGCATCGCGTCGATCCAGCGCTGGATGCGGGCGTCGACGGGGTCGACGGTCAGCCCGAACACGGTGGCCAGGTCGCCCAGCGCCCAGCTCAGCAGCTCGTCGTCGGGGGTGTCCGCCGCGACGCGATCGCCGAACCGCCCGAACGACAGCCGCAACAGCTGCGCGTCGCCGCGGACCCCCCATTTGCGCGACGACAGCGTGATGGCCTTGGCCCGCAGCCGCTCACCGGTCGCCACCAGCACGCCCGAACACTGCGGGAACGCGGTGTCGCCGGGCACGGCCAGCGCCATCACCACCGACGAGGCGCTGGTGATGCGTCCGGCCGCGGCGGCGCTGCGGGGGGCGATCCCGGCCAGCAGGCGGGCACACTCCCCCGCCGGGACGGCCAGGATCACCGCGTCGGCGGGCCAGCGAGTGCCGGCGTCGTCGACCACCGCCCAGCCGGCGGCGGCGGGCTCCAGCCGCGAGACCGCGGCGCGCACCCGGCGCGGGCGACCGCGCGCCACGAGCTCGTCGATCAGCACCTGGTAGCCGCCCTCGAGCGCCCCGAACACCGGCGCGCCGGTGGCCGGCGGCAGCGCCTGCCGGACGGCGTCGGTCAGGCTGGTCGCGCCGCGGTCCAGGGCCGCCGCGAGCGTCGGGGCCGCCGCGCGCAGCCCGATGGTGGCCGACGAGCCCGCATACACCCCGCTCAGCAGGGGATCCACCGACCGCGACACCACCTGGTCGCCGAACCGCTCGCCCACCAGGTCGGCCACCGCAGGGTCGCTGCCCGCCCGCCACGCCAGCGGGTGGCTGGGTTCGGCCTCGACGCGGGCCACCGTGGCCTCGTCGACCAGTCCCGCCACTGAGGCCGCCGACGACGGGATCCCGACGACGGTGCCCACGGGCAGCGGCCGTAACTCCTGGCGGCTGTAGATCAGTGGGCGTGCGCCGGTCGAAACCCGCTGGCGCTCAGTCAGATTCAGCTCCGCGAGCAGCGCCGGCATTTCGGGGCGGCGCAGCACGAATGCCTCGGCGCCCAGATCCATCGGCTGTCCGCCGACCGGCTCGGTGCGCAGCACGCCGCCGAGCCGGTCACCCGGATCGAACAGCGTGATCGCCGCGCCGTCGCCGGCGGCCGCGCGCAGCCGATAGGCCGCCGTCAGGCCCGAAATACCACCCCCCACAACGCAATACGAGGGGGAACTCATAGGGAGTGGACCAGCGACACCAGGTCGGTCAGCACACCGGGATCGGTTTCGGGCAACACACCGTGGCCCAGGTTGAAGACGTGGCCCGCGGCGCCGGCATCGATGGCGCGCCGGCCGTCGTCCACCACCGCGCGCGCCGCGCGTTCCACCACCGGCCAGCCCGCCAACACCACCACCGGATCGAGGTTGCCCTGCAACGCCGTGCCGGGTTGGACGCGGGCGGCCGCATCGGGCAGCGAGGTTCGCCAATCGACGCCCACCACGTTCGCGCCGACCGACGACATCGCGCCCAGCAGTTCGGCGGTGCCGACCCCGAAGTGGGTCATCGGGACGCCGTAGTCGGCCAGGGCGGCGAACACCCGGGCGCTGTGCGGCTGCACGTAGGTGCGGTAGTTCGCCAGGGACAGCGCCCCGGCCCACGAGTCGAACACCTGAATGGCGTCCACCCCGGCCTCCAGCTGCACCCGCAAGAAACCCACCGTGATGTCGGTCAGCTTCTCCATCAGCGCATGCCAGGTGTCCGGCTCGGCCAGCATCATCGCCTTGGTGCGCGCATGGTTACGGCTCGGGCCGCCCTCGATCAGATAGGACGCCAGGGTGAACGGCGCGCCCGCGAAGCCGATCAGCGGGACGTTGCCCAGCGCGGACACCAGCAGCGACACCGCGTCGGAAACAGGCTGAACCCGTTGCCGCTCAAGCGGTTTGACGGCGGCAACGTCGGCAGCGGTGCGCACCGGTGACTCGATCACCGGCCCCACCCCGGCGACGATGTCCAGGTCGATGCCCGCCCCGAGCAATGGCACCACGATGTCGGAGAACAAGATCGCCGCGTCGACGTCGTGGCGGCGCACCGGCTGCAGGGTGATCTCGCAGACCAACTCGGCGTCGAAGCAGGCCGACAGCATGTCGGTCTGGGCCCGCAGCGCCCGGTATTCGGGCAGCGAGCGACCGGCCTGGCGCATGAACCACACCGGCACCCGGTTGGGTTTGCGCCCGCTCACGGCCGCCAGATACGGCGACTCGGGAAGGTCGCGGCGAGTACTCATCAGCCTCAATGCTGCCATGGGGGCCGATGGCCGGTTGCGTAACATCAACCCGATGCCAGTCAACTACGACGAGTTTCCAAGCCTGCGCCGCGAGCTCGGGGACAACGGGGTGCTGACCCTGGTGCTGGACTCCCCCGGCCTGAATTCGGTCGGCCCGCAGATGCACCGCGACCTCGCCGACATCTGGCCGGTGATCGACCGCGACCCGGCGGTGCGCGCCGTTCTGGTCCGCGGCGAGGGCAAGGCGTTCTCCTCCGGCGGCAGCTTCGACCTGATCGACGAGACCATCAACGACTACGAGGGCCGGCTCCGCATCATGCGCGAGGCCCGCGACCTGGTGCACAACATGATCAACTGCGACACCCCCGTCGTGTCGGCGATCCGCGGGCCGGCGGTGGGCGCGGGCCTGGTGGTGGCCCTGCTGGCCGACATCTCGGTGGCGGGTCGCACCGCGAAGCTGATCGACGGGCACACCAAGCTCGGCGTGGCGGCCGGCGACCACGCCGCGATCTGCTGGCCGCTGCTGGTCGGCATGGCCAAGGCCAAGTACTACCTGCTGACCTGCGAGACGCTGCTGGGCGAGGAGGCCGAGCGGATCGGGCTGGTGTCCACCTGCGTCGACGACGACGACGTGCTGTCCACCGCCAGCCGCATCGCCGAGAACCTGGCGCAGGGCGCACAGAACGCGATCCGGTGGACCAAGCGCAGCCTCAACCACTGGTATCGCATGATGGGCCCCACCTTCGAGACCTCGGTGGGCCTGGAATTCCTCAGTTTCGGCGGCCCCGACGTGCAGGAAGGCCTGGCGGCCCACCGCGAGAAACGTCCCGCGCGTTTTACCCGCTGAGCGCCGTCTGAGCTGCACATATAGCTTTGGTGGAGGCCCGGTAACGGCTTGGTCGCGGCGGGTTTGAAACGCGGCGCGCCTGTCGCGGCGTGTCGGGCTGTGGGTCTACCGTCGATCCCTGTGACCCGTGCCGTGACGACGCAGAACGGTCGGGATGGACAGGAGCGGCGCCAAGTGACCTCATCCGAACCGGCCCCCTTCCGCGAGGCGGTAGCGGCGATGAACGCCGTCGTCGTGCGGCCGGAGATCGAGTTGGGTCCCATCCGGCCGCCGCAACGCTTGGCTCCCCACAGCTACGCCCTGGGCGCCGAGGTCAAACATCCCGACCGCGACATCATTCCCGAACGGTCCGACGGCGACGCCTTCGGCCGGCTGATCCTGCTCTACGACCCCGAGGGGGCCGACGCGTGGGACGGCACCATCCGCATGGTCGCCTACATCCAGGCCGACCTCGACCCCAGTGAGGCGGTTGACCCGCTGCTGCCCGAAGTAGCGTGGAGTTGGCTAGTCGAGGCACTGGAGTCACGTATGGAACAAGTCGTCGCCCTGGGCGGCACCGTCACCGCCACCACATCGGTGCGCTACGGAGACATCTCCGGGCCGCCGCGCGCCCACCAGCTCGAGCTGCGCGCGTCGTGGACCGCGACCTCACCCGCGGTCGGCGGTCATGTCGAGGCGTTCTGCGAGGTGCTGGAGCACGCCGCGGGCCTACCACCCGCTGGAGTCACCGACCTGAGCTCACGGTCACGCGCCTAGCATGGGCGAACCGGCGGCCGACGGGCCGGGCAGCAGCGTGCCCGGCGACGCGGGCACCGACCCGGCGCCCACCCCGCTGCCGCGCCCTTCCGAAGGCGTCCCGCCGATCTCGGTGAGCGTCGGCGACATCGAGGCCGCCGCGCAGCGGCTGGACCGCGGGCACGGGCCGTTCGCGGTGGACGCCGAGCGGGCGTCGGGCTTCCGCTACTCCAACCGGGCCTACCTGATCCAGATCCGGCGGGCCGGCTCCGGCACGGTGCTCATCGATCCGGTGAGCCACGGCGCCGACCCGCGCCAGGCCCTGCGCGCGGTGGCCGAGGTGCTGGGCAGCGACGAATGGATCCTGCACTCCGCAGATCAGGACCTGCCGTGTCTGGCGGAGGTGGGCATGCGGCCGCCGGCGCTGTACGACACCGAACTCGCCGGACGGCTGGCCGGGTTCGACCGGGTAAACCTGGCCACCATGGTCGAGCGGCTGCTGGGCTTCGGGCTGGCCAAGGGCCACGGCGCGGCCGACTGGTCCAAACGGCCGCTGCCCGCCGAATGGCTCAACTACGCCGCGCTGGACGTCGAGCTGCTCATCGAGCTGCGCGCGGCGATCGCCGATGTGCTGGCCGAGCAGGGCAAAAGTGATTGGGCCGCACAGGAATTCGACTATCTGCGCGAGGTGGGTTCGAAAGATCCGAGCGCCGCCACGCGCCGGGACCGGTGGCGGCGGACGTCGGGCATCCATCGGGTGCGCGATCAGCGCGGCCTGGCCGCGGTGCGCGAACTGTGGTTGACCCGCGACCGGATCGCGCAGCGCCGCGACATCGCGCCGCGCCGCATCCTGCCCGACTCGGCCATCATCGACGCCGCCCTGGCCAACCCGACGACCGTCGAGGAACTGGTCGCGTTGCCCGTGTTCGGGGGGCGCAATCAGCGGCGCAGCGCCGCGACGTGGCTGGCGGCGCTGGATGAGGCCCGGCGCAACAAAAACCCGCCCACCGACAGCGAAGCGCCGAACGGCCCGCCGCCGCCGTCGCGGTGGAGCAGGCGCAAACCGGAGGCCGCCGCCCGGCTGGAGGCCGCGCGCTCGGCGCTGTCGGAGGTGTCCGGGCGGGTCCACGTCCCCACCGAGAACCTGGTGTCACCGGACCTGGTGCGACGGCTGTGCTGGGACTGGGCGCCCGCCCCCGATCCGCTCGACGCCGTCGAGAACTTTCTGCGCGCCGGCCAGGCCCGGCCGTGGCAGCGGGAATTGGTGGACCCGGTGCTGGCCAAGGCGCTGCAGGCGCCGGAAGGCACCGAGCCCGCTGAATAGTGGCGATCGCGAGCACGGCGCAGCCGGGCGAAGCGGGTCGCCACCATCGGCACTAGTCGAGGTGCTCGCGGATCTCCGCTTCGGCGACGCCGCTGCCCAGCGCGGCGACCCAGCCGGTGATGCGGCGGGCCACGTCCTGGTCGGTCAGCGCCAGATCGGACAGCAGCTCACCGCGGGAGGCCTGCTCGTAGAACTGCTGCGGCAGTCCGACGTCGCGACACGGGACGTCGATCTCCGCGCGGCGCAGGGCGGCCGACACCGCCGAGCCGACGCCGCCGTTGACTCCGTTGTCCTCGCACGTGACGACCAGCTTGTGCTGCTCCGCGAGCTCGAGAATGCTCGGCGACACCGGCAGCACCCAGCGCGGGTCGATGACCGTGACGCCGATCCCCTGGTCCTGTAGCCGCCTGGCCACCGCCAGCGCCATCGGCGCGAACGCGCCGACGCCGATCAGCAGCACGTCGTGGTTGCAGCCGCCGGCCGGGACCGCGAGCACGTCAACGCCCGAGGTGCCGGCGCCGCGACGCTCGATCGCCGGGATGTCCTCGCCCACATCGCCTTTCGGGAAGCGCAGCGCCGTGGGGCCGTCGTCGACGTCGAGCGCCTCACCGAGTTCCTCGCGCAACCGGGTGGCGTCCCGGGGTGCGGCCACCCGCATGCCGGGCACGATGCCCAGCATCGACAGGTCCCACATGCCGTTGTGGCTGGCGCCGTCCGCACCGGTGATGCCGGCCCGGTCGAGCACCATGGTGACGGGCAGCTTGTGCAGCGCCACGTCCATCATGATCTGGTCGAAGGCCCGGTTGAGGAACGTCGAATAGATGGCCACCACCGGGTGCATGCCGCCCATCGCCAGCCCGGCCGCCGACGTCATCGCGTGCTGCTCGGCGATGCCGACGTCGAACAGGCGGTCCGGGAACTGCTGCCCGAACGGGGTCAGCCCGGTCGGGCCGGGCATGGCCGCGGTGATGGCCACGATGTCGCGGCGCTTGTGGGCGTAGCCGATGAGCGCGTCGGAGAACGTCGCCGTCCAGCCGGGCCCGGCGATCTTGGTCGCCTGGCCGGTGACCGGGTCGATGACGCCGCAGGAATGCATCTGCTCGGCCTCGTCGTCCTCGGCCGGGGCGAAGCCCATCCCCTTGCGGGTCACCACGTGCACGATCACCGGGCGGCCGAAACCGCGGGCGTGCCGCAGCGCGGCCTCCACCGCGCGCTCGTCGTGGCCGTCGACCGGACCCACGTACTTCAGTCCCAGGTCGGTGAACAGCAGCTGCGGCGACAGCGAGTCCTTGATGCCGGCCTTGACGCTGTGCATCACGCGGTAGGCGAGCCTGCCGACCAGCGGCAGCGCGCGCAGCGCGTCGCGGCCCTTCTCCAGGGCCTGCTCGTAGGCCGGCTGCAGCCGCAGCGAAGCCAGATGATCGGCGACACCGCCGATCGTCGGGGCGTAGCTGCGGCCATTGTCGTTGACGACGATGATGACGGGCCGGCCGGAGGCGGCGATGTTGTTCAGCGCCTCCCAGCACATGCCACCGGTGAGCGCGCCGTCGCCGATCACAGCGACCACGTGCCGGTTGCGGTGTCCGCTCAGCTCGAAGGCCTTGGCCAGGCCGTCGGCGTAGGACAACGACGCGCTGGCGTGGCTGGACTCCACCCAGTCGTGCTCGCTCTCGGCGCGCGACGGATACCCGGACAGGCCGCCCTTCTTGCGCAGGCTTTCGAAGTCGTGGGCGCGCCCGGTCAGCATCTTGTGCACGTAGGCCTGATGGCCGGTGTCGAAGATGATCGGATCGTGGGGTGAGTCGAACACCCGGTGCAGGGCGAGCGTCAGCTCGACCACGCCCAGATTGGGCCCCAGGTGTCCCCCGGTGGCAGCAACCTTGTGAATCAGGAACTCGCGAATCTCGGCGGCCAGATCGCGAAGCTGATGCGCAGAAAGGTGCTGCAGATCAGCGGGCCCGCGGATCTGTTCCAGCATCCAGTCAGTCTACGCAGCGCTGTGGAGAACACTACTGACGAACGTGGCGACGTTCATCGCTGCTGCGCGGGGCCGAACAGTCCGGCGAGCGTGTCATGAAGGTCGGGGTCGGCCAGGATGACGACCTCGTCCCCGGCCTCCAGTTCGGTGTCGCCCCGCACCGGCACCAGGCCGGTCGCGCGGACCACGATGCTCACCCAGATGTCACCGACGCGGTCGCCGAGACCTTCGACCGTGGAACGCTCGGCGACGGAACCGGTCGCGACGCTGAAGCGATGAACCCCCTGCGGCTCGTCGGCGAGTCGCACACCTATCTGCCATGGCCGGGTCTCCACCGTGCGCATGGGCAGGTGCAACAACCTGGCGACACCAGGCACCGAGCTGCCCTGCACCAGCACCGAGACAACGACGACGACGACCACGATGCCGTAGAGGCGTTCGGCGTCGGCGACGTGAGCAGCGCGCAAGAACTCGCCCAGCAGGATGGGCACTGCGCCCTTGAGCCCGGCGAAAAGAACGAAGGCCCGTTCGTTTCGCCGCAATCGCACGGGAACCAAGCAGGAGCCCACCGCCAACGGCCGAATCAGCACGGTTAGGGCCACGGCGAGGACGAGCCCGCAACCCCACACATCAGGATGGGCAAGGACATTGAGATCGACGGTCAAACCCAGAATGGCGAACGCGACGATTTCCGCAAGACCCGCCAGGGCGGCGTGGAATCGCTTGATCTCCGGCTTGTAGGGTGCGCGGGCGTCGCCGATCACGATGCCGGCGACGAACACGGCCAGAAATCCCGAGCCATGCGCGAGCGTGGCAATGCCGTACAACATCAGGCAGGATGCCAGCGTTCGTAGCGAATAGAGACCTTCGCTCGGCAAGGCGACGCGACGCATGAAGACGAGCAGGACGCGACCGCCGAGCACCCCGACGGCCAGGCCGACCGCCATCTGTAGAGCGAATTGTGTTCCCACGCTGGCGAATCCGGCTGCACTGAGGCCACCGGCGGCGATCAGGCTGGACATCAAGGAGATGCCGACCGGATCATTGGCACCCGACTCGCCCTCCAGGATGGTGCCACTGCGGCCGCTGATCTCGCGTTTGCCCAAAACGGAGAAAACCACGGCCGGATCGGTCGGCGCCACGGCCGTGGCCACGAGCACCGCGGGAAACCAGCTGATTCCGCATACGTAGTGCAGCACCAGTGTCGCCCCTGCTGCGGTGAGGGCGGTGCCCACGACGCCCACCGACAGGATCGGGGCCGCCGCCGCGCGGAAGCGCGCCGGCCCGATATGCATGCCGCCGTCGAACAACACCAGCACGAGCGCGATGGTGATGACCCGTTCCACGACCCGCTCGGAGGGAGGCTGCACCGCGGGCACCGCGTGCACCGCGACGGCCGCTCCGACCAACACGAGTAATGGCACCGGGACCTTGACCCGCTCGGTTAGCCGATTCGCCAGCACCGCAACCAAACCGACCGCGCTGGAGAGCAACACCAACAGCGCGTAACGAACAGTCTCGTTCACGACGGCAGCAACCCGGTGAGCACGTCCCGCGCACACGTTCGACAAGACTCGACAGCCACGGCCCGTTCTTTGATGGTATGCACGCGGGCCTTTCGATCGATCGACAGTGTTCCTTCAAGACATCGCCGACCAGACTTCCCGGCACACCGCGACGCAGTCTAGCCGGTCGTGACACTCACCCGGGCGGCATTGCGGTGATGCGCCGGGAGGACCGTCGTCGCGACAGACTCCCTAGCGGGTCAGCAGCGCCACGCATTCGGTGTGATGGGTCAGCGGGAACGCGTCGAACACCCTGATCTTCTCCACGGTGTAACCGTGTTTGAGGTAGAGCCCGACGTCACGGGCGAACGATGCTGCCTCACAACCGATGTGCACAACGCGAGGGACGCCGGCGGCGGCCAGCAGGTCGATGACCTCGCGCCCGGCTCCCGCCCGCGGCGGATCCAGCACCGCCACATCGGCTTTCGCGGCGCGGTCTCGTTGCGCGGCCAGCGCGCGCCGCACCGAGTCGGTGACGATCTGCACCTGGGTCAGATCGGCCAGGGCGACCCGCGCGGCGCGGGTCGAGCCGCGCGAGGTGTCGACGCTGAGCACCCGCCCGGAGCGGCCCACGGCGTCGCCGAGCACGGCGGCGAAAACGCCTGCGCCGCCGTACAAATCCCACGCGCGCATCCCAGCGCCGAGCTGTGCCCAGTCGGCGATCAGGTCGCTGTAGACGCCCGCCGCGTCGCGGTGCGCCTGCCAGAAGGCGGTCACCGGCACCTGCCAGGTGCGCCCGGCCACCCGCTGCACCGCCTCGTAGCGCCCCTGGATCACCTTGGTCGCCGTGTGCCTGCCCTGCCGCAGCGTGCGCACGACGTGGCGGGTGCCGTCGTCGTCGACGGCCACGTGCAGCTGCGCCGCCGGCGGCCACTCGATGTCGTCCATCCCGTCGAGCATGCCGGGCGCCAGCTGCGCACAGCGCAGGTCGGTCACCAGGTCGTCGCTGTGATACCGGTGAAAGCCGGGTCGACGGTCGGGTCCGACGTCGAGCCGGACCCGGGTGCGCCACCCCGTCGGCGCCGAATCCGCCAAGGGCTCGGCCTCACCGCTCCAGCGATGCCCGCCCAGGCGCTCGAGCTGGTTGGCCACCACTTCGGCCTTGAGTGCGCGGGCGACCTCGGGCGCCGCGAACGCCAGGTCGCAACAGCCGGCACCGCCCACCCCGGCGATCGGGCACTGCGACGCGGTGCGCCCCGGCGCCGGCTCGAGGACCTCGAGAACCTCTGCGTGCCAATAGGATCCACGATCCGCGGTGACCCGGACCCGCACCCGCTCGCCGGGCAGCGCGTACCGGACGAACACCACGCGGCCTTCGTGGTGGGCGACGCAGCTGCCGCCGTTGGCGGGGGCATCGGTGGTCAACGTCAGCTCCCCCACCGGGGGCGCCGACGCGCGCGACGCGCGGGTCGATTCGCGGGTCAATCGAAGATTCCCCGGCGAGCGTCACCCGGCGCCACGTGCGGCTGCAAGGTCTTGCGTCGTTCCGACGAACTCAATTGCCACGGAACCGAAGTCACCATGACGCCAGGCATGAACAGCAGCCGCCCCTTGAGCCGAAGGGCGCTCTGGTTGTGCAACACCTGCTCCCACCAGTGGCCCACCACGTACTCCGGAATGAACACCGTCACCACGGTGCGCGGGGACTCCTCCCTGGCCCGTTTGACGTATTCCAGGACGGGACGGGTGACTTCGCGATACGGCGAGGCGATGACCTTGAGCGGGACGCTGATATCGCTTTCCTCCCACTTGTGCACCAGGTCGCGGGTCTCGGCATCGTCGACGCTGACCGTCACCGCCTCGAGAACGTCGGGCCGGGTGGCCCTGGCGTAAGCCAGCGCACGCAGGGTCGGCAGGTGCAATTTCGACACCAGCACCACGGCGTGATTGCGGCTGGGCAGCACCACGTCGTCCTGCGCGGCGGCCTGCTCGGCCAATTCGCGGTTCACGGTGTTGTAGTGCCGGTGAATCATTTTCATCACGCCGAACAGCAGGCTCATCGCGAACAGGGCGATCCACGCGCCGGAGACGAACTTCGTCACCAACACCACCAACAGCACCGCGCCGGTGGACAGCAACCCGACCGTGTTGACCACCCGCGAGCGCATCATCTTGCGCCGCGCCCGCGGATCGGTCTCGGTGCGCAGCAACCGGCTCCAGTGCCGGACCATGCCGATCTGACTCAGCGTGAACGAAATGAACACCCCGACGATGTACAGCTGGATCAACGCGGTGACCTCACCGCGGAACGCGATGATCGCCAGCAGCGCCGCCCCGGACAAGAACAGGATGCCGTTGGAGAACGCCAATCGGTCTCCGCGGGTGTGCAATTGGCGCGGCAGGTAGCTGTGCTGCGCGAGGATCGAGCCGAGCACCGGGAACCCGTTGAACGCGGTGTTGGCCGCCAGCACCAGAATCAGGGCGGTCACCGTGGCGATCAGCAGAAACCCGATGTGAAAGCTCCCGAACACCGTCTGGGCGAGCTGGGTGACCAAGGTCTTCTGGTAGTAGCCCTTCGGCGCGCCGCCCAGCTGCGTCGCGGGGTCCTCGACCAGCTGAACCCCGATCTTCTGGGCCAGCACGATGATGCCCATCAAGAGCGTCACCGCGATGCCACCGAGCATCAGCAGGGTGGTCGCAGCGTTGCGCGACTTGGGTTTCTGGAACGCCGGCACCCCGTTGCTGATCGCCTCGACACCCGTCAGCGCCGCACACCCCGAGGAAAACGACCGCGCCACCAAGAACGCCAGGGCGAAACCGACGACCTGGCCGTGCTCGGCGTGCATCTGGAAACCGGCCGACTCGGCCCGCAGCGGATTACCCAACACGAAGATCCGGAACAGCCCCCAGCCGATCATCACCAGGACCCCGATGATGAACGCGTACGTCGGCACCGCGAACGCCACCCCCGACTCGCGCACCCCCCGCAGGTTCAGCGCCATCACCAGCAGGATGGAGGCCACACAGAAGAACACCTTGTGCTCGGCCACGATCGGGATCGCCGAGCCGATGTTCGCCATCGCCGAGGCCGTCGAGACCGCAACGGTGAGAACGTAATCCACCATCAGCGCGCTGGCGACCACGAGGCCGGCGGTGTCGCCGAGGTTCGTGGTGACCACCTCGTAGTCGCCGCCACCGGACGGGTAGGCGTGCACGTTCTGGCGGTAGCTGGCCACCACCACCAGCATCACCGCGGCCACCGCAAGCCCGATCCAGGGTGTCAGCGCGTACGCCGTCACCCCGGCCACCGAGAGCATCAGGAAGACCTCCTCGGGCGCATACGCCACCGAGGACAGCGCGTCGGAGGCGAACACCGGCAAGGCGATCCGCTTTGGCAGCAGAGTGTGACTCAGCCGGTCGCTGCGAAACGGCCGGCCGATAAGCAACCGACGAGTGGCGGTTGAAAGTTTGGACACGAGAGCCAAGAGTAAGCCCAGACGGGTTTGGCGGTAGCGTTCGTAGGAGAATGTTCGCCGACCGAAACGGCTGGCCGACGTGGGTTGCCGGTTGACGCGGCCGAGAGGACCTCAAGTTGCGAGTAGTGGTGATGGGCTGCGGCCGGGTCGGTTCATCGGTCGCCGACGGGCTCTCCCGCATCGGTCACGACGTCGCGGTCATCGACCGGGACAGCACCGCCTTCAACCGGCTCAGCCCTGAATACGCCGGCGAGCGGGTGCTGGGGCAGGGATTCGACCGAGACGTGCTGCTGAGGGCCCGCATCGAGGAGGCCGACGCGTTCGCCGCGGTGTCGTCCGGCGACAACTCCAACATCATCTCGGCCCGACTGGCGCGCGAGACCTTCGGCGTGAAGCGGGTCGTGGCCCGCATCTACGACGCCAAGCGCGCCGAGGTCTACGAGCGGCTCGGCATTCCCACCATCGCCACTGTGCCCTGGACCACCGACCGCCTGCTCAACGCGTTGCTGCGCGAGTCGGAGACGGCCAAGTGGCGCGATCCGACCGGCACCGTCGCCGTGTCCGAGGTCGTGCTGCACGAGGACTGGATCGGGCATCGGGTCACCGACCTGGAGCAGGCCACCGGCGCCCGGGTCGCGTTTCTGATCCGGTTCGGCGCCGGCGTGCTGCCGGAGCCCAAATCGGTGATCCAGGCCGGCGACCAGGTTTATGTGGCCGCGATCTCCGGCCGCGCCGCCGAGGCGGTGGCCATCGCCGCGCTACCACCGAGCGAAGAGCTGTGATGAATTCGACCGAACACCTTGTTGAGGAGCTGCGCCGATGAAGGTAGCTGTCGCCGGCGCCGGCGCGGTCGGGCGCTCGGTCACCCGGGAACTCATCGGCAACGGCCACGACGTGACGCTGATCGAACGCAACCCCGATCACGTCGACGTCGACGCGATCCCGGCCGCGCACTGGCGGCTGGGCGACGCGTGCGAACTGAGCCTGCTGGAGTCGGTGCACCTGCAGGAGTTCGACGTGGTGGTGGCCGCGACCGGCGATGACAAGGCCAACGTCGTGCTGAGCCTGCTGGCCAAGACCGAGTTCGCGGTCCCGCGGGTGGTGGCCCGGGTCAACGACCCTCGCAACGAGTGGTTGTTCACCGACGCGTGGGGGGTCGACGTGGCGGTGTCGACGCCGCGCATGCTGGCCTCGCTCATCGAAGAGGCCGTCGCCGTCGGAGATCTGGTGCGGCTGATGGAATTCCGCAAGGGCCAGGCCAACCTCGTCGAGATCACCCTGCCCGACGACACGCCGTGGGGCGGCAAGCCGGTGCGCAAGCTGCAGCTGCCGCGCGACACCTCGCTGGTGACGATCCTGCGTGGCCCGCGCGTGATCGTGCCCGAGGAGGACGAGCCGCTGGAGGGCGGCGACGAGCTGCTGTTCGTCGCCGTCGCCGAGGCGGAAGAGGACCTGCAGAAGCTGCTGCTGGGCAGCCACAGCCCGGGCGGCTAGTGGCGATCGCCAGCGCGGCGGAGCCGGGCGTAGCGGGTCGCCACCATCAGGACTGATCAGTCGGTGACGGCGCCGGGCTCCATTTCGACCGCGGGGGCATCGGCTGCGGCGATGGCGCGCTGCGCCGACTTGATCGCCGCATAGGTGGCCAGCGCGGCCAGCGCGGTCAGCGGCCAGCCCATCCCGATCCGCGCCGCCGCCAGCCAACCAGTCCGGTCGGCGTCATACAGCAGTCCCTGCACTACGAACCGCGCGGCGAACACCAGCACCCAACCCACCGACGCCACGTCGAAGGCGTAGACCGCCCGCGGCACCTCGCGCCAGCGGTCGCCGCGCCCGGTGGCCCAGCTCCACGCGTAACCCACCAGGGGCCGGCGGATGAGCACCGACGCCGCGACGACGACCGCCCACACCAGCGACATCCAGATGCCCAGCAGGAAATAGCCCTTGGACTCGCCCAGCAGGTAGGCGATCAGCGCGCACAGCGCGACCCCGAAGAAACCCGAGAACGCCGGCTGCGGGGAGTCGCGGCGGATCAGCCGCCACACCAGGATCAGCGCGGCCACCGCCAGCGCGGCCACGATCGCGGGAACCAGCCCCGAGACGCTCGAGGCGATGACGAAGACCACCACCGGCAGCGAGGAATAGATGACACCACTGACCCCGCCCGCCTGTGCGAGCAGGCGTTCCGGGCTGATGCGGTTGGTACTCATGAGTTCGGACGTGCCCGACTCTGGCGGGATTGCCCCCGGATCTTCGGGGTCAGTCACCGCTGAATTTCGTAGTGCGGGTTGTAGATCGCCTTGTTACCGTTCTCCAGCTTGCCGAGGCGTCCACGCACCCGCAGCGTGCGGCCCGAGTCGATGCCCGGAATGCGACGCTGCCCCAGCCACACCAGCGTGACGGTGTCGCTGCCGTCGAACAACTCGGCACGGACCCCGCCGGAACAGGCCCTGCCGTTGCACTCGACGCTTCGCAGCGTGCCCACCATCGTGACCTCCTGGCCCCGCTGGCAATCAATCGCGCGTTGCGCGCCGGTGCTTGCGACCTCGTCGGACAGTTCCTCCGAATCGAGTTGCTCCGGATCCTCCGTCAACCGACGGGTCAGCCGGCGCAGATACCCTTGGGCCCCCATGGCCACTCCTGACAATGCTGATAAGCCTCGACGCTTCCATTTATGCCAACGGACACCGTAGACCTCTTGGTTCCCCAGCGCCAACCGACTCAAACCTCGTGTTGGAGGGCGCATGAACGGCGGGGCACTATCTAGTGGTGGTGGTCGATCTGCGCGGTGTCACGACGGTGTTGTTGCCCGGAACCGGCTCCGACGACGACTACGTTCACCGGGCGTTTTCCCGTCCCCTATCCGAGGTTGGGGCGTTGCTGGTGACCCCGCCGCCGCGGCCCGACCGGTTGATCGAGGGCTATCTCGCGGCGTTGGACGGCGCGGCGCACGGCGGGCCGGTCGCGGTGGGCGGGGTCTCGATCGGCGCGGCGGTGGCGGCCGCCTGGGCGCTGGCCCATCCCGACCGGACGGTCGCGGTGCTGGCCGCGCTGCCGGCTTGGGCCGGCGCCCCCGGGGCGGCGCCCGCGGCGCTGGCGGCGCGGTATTCGGCGTCACAGTTGCGCGCCGACGGACTGGCGGCCACCACCACGCAGATGCGGGCGTCCAGCCCGCCGTGGCTGGCCGACGAGCTGACCCGGTCGTGGGGCGCCCAGTGGCCACACCTACCCGACGCCATGGAAGAAGCCGCCGCCTACGTCGCGCCGAGCTGCGACGAGCTGGCCGGGCTGGCCGCGCCGCTGGGGGTGGCGTCCGCCGTCGACGACCCGATCCACCCGTTACAGGCCGGAATCGACTGGGTCGCGGCGGCGCCGCGCGCGGCGCTGCGCACGGTGACGCTCGATCAGATCGGGGCCGATCCCGCCGCCCTGGGTGCGGCCTGCCTGAGCGCGCTGGCCGACCTCTAGCCCGCTGGTGGCGACCCGCAGCGCCCGGCTGGGATGTTGCTGCCGCATCCGCGGCAGCGCCACGAAGCCGGCTCAGCCGCCGGTCGTGGTGCGCAGCTGCTGCATGGCCGACCCGTCGGCGCTGCGGCGCGCGGCCGGCTCGTTGGACGGCGCCTGCTGCCCCTCGGCCTGCTGCTGGGCGGCCTGCTGCTGCGCGGCGGCGGCTTCGCGCAGCTGCTGGGCCATGGGCTCGGGCAGCTGCACGGTCAGCGGCGTGCGCACCGGCAGCGGCGTGTCGCCACGCCGAACCACGGTGTCCGCCAAGGCCGCTCGCGCCTCCTGCTCTAAGGCTTCCATCGTCTCGTGGGGGCCGTTGATGACGCAGCGGATCATCCAGCGATAGCCGTCGACGCCGATGAAACGCACGACGCCGGTGGCGGTGCCCACCACCTCGCGACCCCACGGGCCGTCCTTGATGCTCACCTGGGCCGAGTCGTTGCGCAGCGATTCGGCGAGCTCGCTGGCCACTTCACGCCACAGGCCGCCCGTCTTCGGCGCGGCATAGGCGGCGATGGTGAACCGGCCGTTGGGCGTGACGACCCAGACCGCGCTCGGCACACCGGTTTCGGTCAGCTCGACCTGCAGCTGCCCGGCCTCCGGCATGGGAATCAGCACCGAGCCCAGGTCGAGGCGGGCCAGCTCTGCGACCGCCGGGTCGTCGAAGTCCTCGATGTCGAACGGTCCCTCGAGCTCCTCGGGGGCCGGCTCGTCGGCGTCGTTGGCCGCGACCTCGCCGGCCGCCGAGGTGTCGGCGCTGGTGGCGTCGTCGTCTTTGGGAGTGCGCTTACCGAATGCCATCACAAACTCGCATGTCCGCCGGAGGAACCGTGACCACCATCGCCACGGGATGTTTCGGCCAGCCCGGCCTTGTCGAACGACGACACCTCGACCAACTCCACTAATTCGACTCGCTGCACCAGCAACTGGGCGATGCGATCGCCGCGGTGCACCACGATCGGATCGGTCGGATCCAGGTTGATCAGCGCAACCTTGATCTCGCCGCGATAGCCCGCGTCGATGGTACCCGGGCTGTTGACGATCGAAAGTCCCACTCGCGCAGCCAAACCCGACCGCGGATGCACCAAGCCGACCATGCCGAACGGGATGGCGACTGCGACCCCCGTTCGCACCAGGGCGCGCCGCCCCGGCTCGAGTTTGACGTCTTCGGCGCTGTACAGATCGATCCCGGCGTCGCCCTCGTGGGCGCGGCTGGGCAGCGGAAGCTCGGGGTCAAGGCGCACGATGGCCAGACTGGTCGACACGGGGGCACAGACTACCCTTGACTGCGTGTCCGATACGCGCGTCGCGCCGCACAACGTGCGGTATCGCGAACGATTGTGGGTCCCGTGGTGGTGGTGGCCACCGGCCTTTGCGCTCGCGGGCATCATCGCTTTCGAATTCAACATGGGCGTCACCCGCCAATCGACCTGGTGGCCGTACGCGGCGCTGTTCGCGGTGGCGGCCGCGGCGCTGTTGTGGCTGGGCCGCATCGAGATCCGGGTGACCGGCGACCCGACCGTGCCCGGCGAAGTGCAGCTGTGGGCCGGTCCGGCGCACCTGCCGGTCACCGCGATCGCCCGGTCCGCGCAGATAGCCCCGTCGGCCAAGTCCGCGGCGCTGGGCCGCCAGCTCGACCCGGCCGCGTACGTCCTACACAGGGCATGGGTGGGGCCGATGATCCTGGTCGTGCTCGACGACCCGGACGATCCGACGCCGTACTGGCTGGTGAGCTGCCGTCACCCCGAGCGGGTGCTGTCGGCCCTGACACGGTAGGTGCAGCTATCAGGCCGCGCAGTCGGTACAGATCATCACGCCGTTCTTCTCGCTGGCCAGCCGACTGCGGTGTTGCACCAGAAAGCAGCTCGAGCAGGTGAACTCGTCGGCCTGCTTCGGAATCACGCGCACCGACAGTTCTTCCCCGGACAGGTCGGCACCCGGCAGTTCGAAGTTCTCAGCGGATTCAGATTCGTCGACGTCGACGACGGCCGAAGCCGCCTCGTTCCGTCGCGCTTTGAGCTCCTCCAGCGAGTCCTCCGAAACGTCGTCCGTCTCGGTGCGCCGTGGAGCGTCATAGTCGGTAGGCATATCTCTTCCCCTGCCCTATTGCCTCTGCATGCCCGCGATATCCAAGCATCGCTTTGTACCAGCGTCGAACGCATCCACCAAATGATTCGTGCCCGTATCGCGGCCCATTAAGGTGTGATTTACGTCACACCTCTATTTTCGCCCTTGCGCTCGTCTCTGAACAGTGGGTTTAGCGTGCGGCTAGAGTGCACCTGTGGTCACGCAAATCACCGGGGGTACAGCGTTTGACAAGCACGGTCGGCCTTTTCGGCGCCGCAACCCCCGGCCCGCCATCATCGTGGTGGTTCTTCTCGCAGTGGCCACCGGCGTCGTCTGGACGATCGCGCTGACGCGCCCCGCCAAGGTGCACGAGGCCGCGGTGTGCAATCCCCCGCCGCAGTCGGCCGGTTCGGCGCCGGCCCAGCTCGGCGAGCAGGTGTCCCGTAGCGCCATGATGGACGTCACGCCCGCCAAGCTGGCCGACACCAAGGTTCGCGTCCTCAACGCCAGCGGCCGGGGCGGCCAGGCCGGCGACGTCGCCGGCGCCATGAAGGACCTCGGCTTCGCCCAGCCGACCGCCGCCAACGACCCCCTGTATGCGGGCACCAGGCTCACCTGTCAGGGCCAAATCCGTTTCGGCACCGCCGGACAGGCCACCGCGGCCGCCGTGTGGCTGGTCGCGCCGTGCACCGAACTGTTCAACGACAACCGCGCCGACGACTCCGTCGACCTGGCGCTGGGCACCGACTTCAGCGCGCTGGCGCACAACGACGACATCGACGCCGTGCTCGCCACCCTGCGTCCCGGCGCCACCGAACCCTCAGATCCCACGCTGCTGGCCAAGATTCACGCCAGCAGCTGCTGACGCGGGCGGTCAATCCAGAATCGGATCCAGGCCGTTGAAGCGCTCCAGCACGGCCAGCAGTTCGTCGGCGATTCCGGGCGCGGCGGCCAGCGCCAGGCCCGCCCCGGCCGCTCCGGGCGCGGGCAGGACCACCCGAGCTCCCGCCTCGGAGGCGATCAGCGCCCCCGCGGCGCGATCCCACACCTGCAGACCGTGCTCGTAGAAGGCGTCGAGCCGGCCCGAGGCGACCATGCAAAGATCCAGTGCCGCCGAGCCGATCCGGCGGACATCGCGGACCACCGGCAGCATGCGCGCCAACAGCGCCGCCTGTGCCGCGCGGCGCTGGCGCGAATAGCCGAAACCGGTGCCCAGCAACGCCATCGACAGATCGTCGACGGCGGCGCTCTGCAGCGGCTGCGTCCCCTCGTCGTCGGCGACATGCGCGCCCAGGCCCAGCGCCGCCGAGTACACCCGGTTCCCGACGACGTCGGCGACCGCCCCGGCCACCGATTCGTCGTCGACCTGGGCGCCGACCGACACGGCGTAGGCGGGGATGCCGTAGACGAAATTCACTGTGCCGTCGATGGGATCGAGCACCCAGGTAACCGTCCCGGCCGGCGTGCCCGCCGGATCGTCGGGACCGCCGCCTTCCTCGCCGAGAATCGGGTCCCCAGGCCGTAATTCGGCCAGCCGGTCGCGCAGCAGCCGTTCCGTTTCGGTGTCGACCACGGTCACCGGGTCGGTCGGGGTGCTCTTCGATCGCACCGCGCCACTGTCGGAGGTCTGCAAGCCCGCGTCGGCGCCGAAAACCTCTGCCCGCCGACGCCTCACGAACGCGGCGGCCTCCGCGGCCAAGGTTTCGGCGACCGATCGCAGCCCCACAAGCTCGTCATCGGAAGGGGTCACCGGTCTATCCGATCACAGTCGCCGGGGGTCGCGCAGACGCCGCGGGCCGCACCGCCGCGGCGCTAAGGTGAGCGGACAGCCCAGTCACGCCGAGGAGATTCGATGACCAGCACCGACTCGACCACGGAGACGCCCGGCATCGCCGCCGGCGACGGCAGGCCACAGCGCCGCGGATTCGGCATCGACGTCGGCGGCAGTGGCATCAAGGGCGGCATCGTCGACATGGACACCGGGCAGCTGATCGGCGAGCGGGTGAAGCTGCTGACCCCGCAGCCCGCGACGCCCGCGGCGGTCGCCAAGACCATCGCCGAGGTGGTCGACGCCTTCGGCTGGACCGGCCCGCTGGGAGTGACCTATCCCGGGGTCGTCACGCACGGCGTCGTGCAGACGGCGGCCAACGTGGACAAGGCGTGGATCGGCACCAACGCGCGCGACATCATCAGGGCCGAACTGGACGGTCAGGACGTCGTCGTCCTCAACGACGCCGACGCGGCCGGGCTGGCCGAGGAGCACTACGGGGCGGGCAAAGGCCAGTCGGGACTGGTGGTGTTGCTGACCTTCGGCACCGGGATCGGTTCGGCGGTGATTCACAACGGGACGCTGATTCCCAACACCGAGTTCGGCCATCTCGAGGTCGGCGGCAAGGAGGCCGAGCAGCGGGCCGCGTCCTCGGTGAAGGAGCGCAACGGCTGGTCCTACGAAAAGTGGGCCAAGCAGGTGACCAAGGTGCTGGTGAGCATCGAGAACGCGGTATGGCCTGACCTGTTCATCGCGGGCGGCGGCATCAGCCGCAAGGCCGACAAATGGGTACCGCTGCTGACCAACCGCACCCCGGTGGTGGCCGCGGCCCTGCTCAACACGGCCGGGATCGTCGGCGCGGCGATGGCCGCCACCTCGGACGTGACGCACTGATTTCGCCCGGCAGAGCCGTAGGACCCCGCACTGTCGTTACAATGGTGCTCGGCGAATGCCCAACCGACAGCGTGCGACTACTCACGCTGATACCAACGCCGACATCGACATAGCAGACACTTTCGGTTAACCATGCCCACTACCCACCGAGAGTGAGCCCAAACGAAGGGGTGTAAGTGGCAGCGACGAAAGCAAGCCCGGCAACGGATGGGCCGGTGAAACGCACCGCCACGAAGTCTCCGTCGTCCCCCGCCAAGCGACCGGCGGCCAAGTCTGCCAACGGCTCGGCGCCCGCGAAGCGGGCCGCCAAGGCGGCATCGCCGTCCACCGAGGCCGACGATCCCAAGAAGACGCGCGCTGCGGCCAAGGGCGCCGGCGCCAAGACGCCGACCGCACGCGGAACCAAGGCGGCCAAGGGCGGCCCGGCGGATCCCGACGCCCTCGATTCCGACGGTGCCGTCGAGGATCTGGACAACGAGCCCGACCTCGAGGGTGAGCCCGGCGAGGACCTCGACATCGACACCGACCTGTCCCTCGACGACCTCGAGGAGGACGTAGCGTCCGACGGCGAGGACGCCGAGGAGGTCGAGGCCGACGAGGCCGAAGGCGAGGACGAGCCCGAGGAAGAGGCCGCAGCCAAGCCCGCCAAGGCCGCCGACGCCGCGGCCGAGGAGGACGAGGAGATCGCCGAGCCGTCCGAAAAGGACAAGGCCTCCGGCGATTTCGTGTGGGACGAAGACGAGTCCGAGGCGTTGCGGCAGGCCCGCAAGGACGCCGAGCTGACGGCCTCGGCCGACTCGGTTCGCGCCTACCTCAAGCAGATCGGCAAGGTCGCGCTGCTCAACGCCGAGGAAGAGGTTGAGCTGGCCAAGCGGATCGAGGCCGGGCTGTACGCCACCCAGCTGATGACCGAACTTGCCGAGCGCGGCGACAAACTGCCCGCCGCCCAGCGTCGCGACATGATGTGGATCTGCCGCGACGGTGATCGCGCGAAGAACCATCTGCTGGAAGCCAACCTGCGACTGGTCGTCTCGCTGGCCAAGCGCTACACGGGTCGCGGCATGGCGTTCCTGGATCTCATCCAGGAGGGCAACCTGGGTCTGATCCGCGCGGTCGAGAAGTTCGACTACACCAAGGGTTACAAGTTCTCCACGTACGCGACGTGGTGGATCCGGCAGGCCATCACCCGCGCCATGGCCGACCAGGCCCGCACCATCCGTATCCCGGTGCACATGGTCGAGGTCATCAACAAGCTGGGCCGTATCCAGCGCGAGCTGCTGCAGGACCTGGGCCGCGAGCCCACGCCCGAGGAGCTGGCCAAGGAAATGGACATCACGCCCGAAAAGGTGCTGGAGATCCAGCAATACGCCCGCGAGCCGATCTCGCTGGACCAGACCATCGGCGACGAGGGCGACAGCCAGCTGGGCGATTTCATCGAGGACAGCGAGGCCGTGGTGGCCGTGGACGCGGTGTCGTTCACGCTGCTGCAGGACCAGCTGCAGTCGGTGCTGGAGACGCTCTCGGAGCGCGAAGCGGGCGTAGTACGCCTGCGGTTTGGCCTCACCGACGGCCAGCCGCGCACGCTGGACGAGATCGGGCAGGTTTACGGCGTGACCCGTGAGCGCATCCGCCAGATCGAGTCCAAGACGATGTCGAAGCTGCGCCACCCCAGCCGCTCCCAGGTGCTGCGCGACTACCTCGATTAGCCGTTCGCACCGAAACGATTGGCGCGCAAGCCATCTCGACGTCGGTGTGACCCGGTAAGTCAAACGCGCGCTGCCGCCGAGAAATTCGGCTGCGGTGGCGGCTCTGCCGTCGTACCGTGAGGCGCATGCCTACCAACCGCACAATGGTCTCGTCCGGCTCCGACTTCGAGTCGGCGGTCGGCTACTCGCGCGCGGTGCGCGTCGGGCCGCACGTGGCGGTGGCCGGAACGACCGGCGCCGGGCCCGCCGGCGACATCGCCGCCCAGACTCGAGATACGTTGCGCCGCATCGAGATTGCGCTGGGCCAAGCGGGGGCGGCGCTCACCGACGTGGTGCGTACCCGCATCTACGTCACCGACATCTCGCGCTGGCGCGAGGTGGCAGCGGTGCACGAGCAGGTCTTCGGCGCGATCCGGCCCGCGGCCACCATGGTCGAGGTCTCGGCGCTCATCGCGCCCGAGTTACTGGTGGAGATCGAAGCCGACGCCTACGTCGACACCGGCGCGAAGGTGCCGTCGTCGGCCGGCGGGTAGGCGGTGACGCGGACCACGGCGGCCACCGGCAGCGGGCCGTACAGATGCGGGAACAACATCGACTCGGGATCGGTTGGTACACCCGGCTCCCACCGCACCGGCGCGGCGAGCAGCGCCGGGTCGATGTGCAACAGGACGAGATCGCCGCGGCCGCGGTAGAGCCGGTTGGCCGGCAGGTGCACCTGCTCGGGCGTCGACAGATGGATGAACGCACCACCGCCGGCGTCCTCCGGCCGGATGCCGCCCAGCCGGCGGGCCCGCGCCCACTGCTCGGTTCCGCACAGATGCACCAGGACGTCCGAGGCGAAGGTCACACTTCGAACCCTAGAGATCGCCCAAACCAAACCTGACCAGGCCGTGAGAAACGACACACCCGATAACGATCGGGGAACAAGGCGAAAACGCCATACGTCTGAGAAAGTGAATGTACGAGAACGGAGAAGCCATGAATGCAACTCTGACGAGTCCAGAACTGACCCGGGCCGACCGCTGCGACCGCTGCGGTGCTGCGGCCCGAGTGCGCGCCAAGCTGCCTTCCGGACTGGAGCTTCTCTTATGCCAGCACCACGCCAACGAGCACGAGGCGAAGCTGACCGAGCTGGACGCCGTGCTGGAGTTCAGCGAAAGCTAAGCCGCGGCGAACTCGCCCATCGCCAATGTGGGCGGTGCGAGCGATCTTCGGTAATGCTGGACGGGTATGAGCGAGCAGGTCGCAAAACCGTCGCGCCACCACATTTGGCGAATCACCCTGAGGACTCTTTCCAAGAGTTGGGACGACTCGATTTTCTCGGAGTCGGCTCAGGCTGGTTTCTGGTCGGCGCTGTCACTTCCGCCGTTGCTGCTCGGGCTGCTGGGCACGCTGGCGTATGTGGCTCCGCTGTTCGGCCCCGACATGCTGCCCAGCATCCTGCGTCAGCTGATCTCGACGGCGCACAGCGTGTTCTCCCGCAGCGTGGTCAACGAGATCATCGAGCCGACCGTGCGCGACATCGCCAACAACGCCCGGGGCGAAGTGGTGTCGCTGGGTTTCATCATCTCGCTGTGGGCGGGGTCGTCGGCAATCTCGTCGTTCGTTGACTCCGTGGTCGAGGCGCACGACCAGACGCCGTTGCGCCATCCGGTGCGCCAACGCCTGTTCGCGTTGTTCCTGTACGTGGTGGGGTTGGTGTTCGTGGTGGCGACGGCGCCGTTGGTGGTCCAAGGGCCACGCAAGGTGGGTGAGCACATTCCGGTCAGCCTGGCCAACGCGCTGCGCTACGGCTACTACCCGGCCTTGATCCTCGTCTTGATGATCGGGGTCGTGATCTTGTACCGCGTGTCGTTGCCGGAGCCGCTGCCGACGCATCGGCTGATCTTCGGCGCGGCGCTGGCCACCGCGGTGTTTGTGATCGCCACTCTGGGCCTGCGGATCTACCTGCAGTGGATCACCAGTACGGGCTACACCTACGGCGCGCTCTCGACGCCGATCGCATTCCTGCTGTTCTCGTTCTTCGGGGGCTTCGCGATCATGATCGGCGCCGAACTCAATGCCGCCATCCAGGAGGAATTCCCCGCGCCCAGGACGCATGCGCACAGGCTGCGCAGATGGCTGCTGTCGCGCTCGCCCGCGCTGGCGAAGGCGGCGGACACGCTGTCCAATCCGGTGACCAAGAATCCCATCACCGCGCAACGCGAGGTCGCGCCGGCGGAGCCGCCCGGCTAGGTCAGTCCTTCTTCATCCGGTCGTAGATCTGCTTGCAGTCCGGGCAGACCGGTGAGCCCGGCTTGGCCGCCTTGGTGACGGGAAATACCTCGCCGCACAACGCCACGACGTGATTGCCCATGACCGCGCTCTCCGCGATCTTGTCCTTCTTGACGTAATGGAAGTACTTCGGGGTGTCGCTGCCGGTCCCGTCGTCGACGCGTTCGTCGGTCTCGGTGCGTTCGATCGTTTGGGTCTGCATATCTGACATTGTGCACTGCTCGCCGGGCGCTGCGCGCGGCCCAGAAACCGTCCGAGCCGGAATCGGCGAGTTGTGGGACAGTGGAGAAATGAAGCACGGCTCCGATCCGGGGTTCGACGACCGGTTCGATGACTTCGACGGCCACAAGAGCCGCCCGGTGCTCATCACCGCCGCCGCGACCTCGTACGAGGAGCAGCATCGCGCGCGGGTCCGTAAGTACTTGACTTTGATGGCATTCCGCATCCCGGCGCTCATCCTGGCCGCGGTCGCCTACGGCGCGTGGCACAACGGGCTGATCTCCCTGGCGATCGTGGCGGCCTCCATCCCGTTGCCCTGGATGGCCGTGCTGATCGCGAACGATCGGCCGCCGCGCAGCGCCGAGGAGCCGCGCCGGTTCGACGACGCCCGCCAGCGCATTCCCCTGTTCCCGCGGGCCGAACGTCGCGCGCTCGAGGCGCCGCGACCGCCGCAACCGGACTGGCCTCCCGGCGCCCGCGGCGGAATTGATCCCGACTAGCCGTCGTTTCGCCGAAGGTGCCGCCGTCGCGGACTTCTCAGGACTTTCTCAGGTCGACGGCACATTTCTGCACGTCAAGACGTGTGAGATAGGGAATCGCTGGGAACTCTCAGAGCTGATCTGTCGTTGAACTCGATGACAGAACAAAGCCGAACGGGAGGTCGCTATGGCGAACGCCAGCACGAGCAGATTTGACGGCGATCTGGATGCTCAAAGCCCCGCAGCGGATCTAGTGCGCGTATATCTGAACGGAATCGGTAAGACGGCACTGCTCAATGCGGCGGGTGAGGTCGAACTCGCGAAGCGCATCGAGGCCGGGCTCTACGCCGAACACCTGCTCGCAACGCGTAAGCGCCTCGGGGAGAACCGTAAACGCGATCTAGAGGCCGTGGTGCGGGATGGTCAGGCGGCGCGTCGTCACCTGCTGGAAGCCAACCTGCGTCTGGTGGTGTCGCTGGCCAAGCGGTACACCGGTCGCGGCATGCCATTGCTGGACCTGATTCAAGAGGGCAACCTCGGGCTGATCCGCGCGATGGAAAAGTTCGATTACACAAAGGGATTCAAGTTCTCGACCTACGCGACGTGGTGGATCCGTCAGGCGATCACCCGCGGCATGGCCGACCAGAGCCGCACCATCCGGCTGCCGGTCCATCTGGTGGAGCAGGTCAACAAGCTGGCGCGGATCAAGCGCGAGATGCACCAGAACCTGGGACGCGAGGCCACCGACGAGGAACTGGCCGCCGAGTCCGGCATCCCGGTGGAAAAGATCAACGACCTGCTCGAGCACAGCCGCGACCCGGTGAGCCTCGACATGCCGGTCGGTTCCGAGGAGGAAGCACCGCTGGGTGACTTCATCGAGGACGCCGAGGCGATGTCGGCCGAGAACGCGGTGATCGCCGAGCTGCTGCACACCGACATCCGCAGCGTGCTGGCCACCCTGGACGAGCGTGAGCACCAGGTCATCCGGCTGCGTTTCGGCCTGGACGACGGTCAGCCGCGCACCCTGGACCAGATCGGCAAGCTGTTCGGCCTGTCCCGCGAGCGGGTCCGCCAGATCGAGCGGGACGTAATGTCCAAACTCCGCAACGGGGAGCGCGCCGACAGGCTACGGTCGTACGCGAGCTAACACCTCACTCGAGCTAGGTAGCAGACGGTATGCCCGCCGCGTCCGCGGCGGGCATACTGCTTGCCTGGGAGGCGTTACAACCATTCGCGCAGCTGGCCAAGTAGACTCAGCGTCGACGGAGGGTGCTGAATGAACGACCTGGTTGACACCACCGAGATGTACCTGCGGACCATCTACGACCTCGAAGAAGAGGGCGTGACGCCGCTGCGTGCCCGAATCGCCGAACGCCTGGATCAAAGCGGGCCGACTGTCAGCCAAACCGTGTCGCGCATGGAGCGGGACGGTTTACTTCACGTGGCCGGCGACCGCCACCTCGAGCTCACCGACAAGGGCCGGGCGCTGGCCATTGCCGTGATGCGCAAGCACCGCCTCGCCGAGCGATTGCTGGTCGACGTCATCGGGCTGCCCTGGGAAGAGGTGCACGCCGAGGCGTGCCGCTGGGAGCACGTGATGAGCGAGGACGTCGAGCGCCGGCTGGTGAAGGTGCTCAACAACCCGACCACCTCGCCCTTCGGCAACCCGATCCCCGGGCTCCTGGACCTGGGCGTGGGCCCGGAGTCCTGGTCCGAGGACGGCCCCCTGGTCCGGCTGACCGAGCTGCCCGCCGGCGCGCCGGTGGCGGTCGTGGTGCGGCAGTTGACCGAGCACGTCCAGGGCGACATCGACCTGATCTCCCGCCTGAAGGACGCCGGTGTGGTCCCGAACGCGCGCGTCACCGTCGAGACCAGTGCCGCCGGGGTCACCATCGTCATCCCGGGCCACGAGAACGTCACCCTGCCGCACGAGATGGCGCACGCGGTCAAGGTCGAGAAGGTCTGACCCCGGCGCTTGGCGCCCGTCGCCGCGCTTGCCACTACCCCACCCTGCGACCGAACGGCCGGCGCGGTGGCAGCCGCACGCCGAACTGCTTGGCCAGCCGGTAACCGGTCAGCGCCAGCTCCCTGATGTCGTCGGGCCGCAGACCGGATTGCAACGCGGTGTCCAGCATCCCCGCCATCCGATGGTCGGGGTCACAGCGCAACGCCTCCGCCAGCGACACTCCGGCGAGCGGGCCGTCGCCGCGGGCATAGGCGCTGAACGCGATCAGGACCAGCGCCTCGACCCGCCAGGGCGAGGGCAACGTGCGCGCCAGCAGTGCCCACAGCGACTCGGCCTCGCCGGCGCTCTCCCCCACCGCCAGGGCATACAGGATGTCGCGCACCTGTGCGTCGCACAGGGCACAGCCCAGCGTCGCCACCTCCGCGTCCGATAGCGATTCCCCGCCCGCGACCCGGGAGGCGGCGGCCATCGCCGCCTCCACGTCGCGGCGGGTGCAGCGCACCGGATGCGCACGATGCGCCGCCCGGCGCCGGGCGGCCTGTTTGCCGACCACGGCGGCCAGCGCCGCGCTGCGCGCCGGGTCGTCGGGCGCGATGACCGCCTGCAGGTCGGCACGACGCGCATAGAGCCGCCTGCCCTCCAGCACCGCCGCGGCCGCCAGCGGCGAGGCCGCGGGATCTTCGACCACGCCGCTCGACCCGCAGCCCTCGGCGCAATGCCACCGCCCGCCGAGCGCCACCTGGTCCACCACGTGGGTGGCGTAGAGCTCAATGTCGTGCTCCGACAAGGCTTCTGCCAGCGCCACCGAGAGCTGACGGTATTCCTCGTTGCAGCTTGGGCAGTAGGCGCCGTCGGCGTCGACGATCACCGCGATCACGGCCTCGGGGGCCGCCGCCGCGGCGACCTCCGCCAGGTGTCCCACCCGGTCGATGACCTCCTCGGAGAGGTCGACGCGCATCACCGACCCGAGTTCACCGTCGCCCAAAGACACTAATATCAATGAATTTTCGGGAACGAAGCCGAGAACGGCCGGCAGCGCCGCGATGAGTGCGCCGGGGCGGGACAGTTCGAAGTCTGCTCGATGCGTCGTCATGGGCACCACGCTGACGGCGGCCACCGTCAGGCGGTGCTCAGGTGCGCGGGTGCGGCGGCGGACCTGTGGATGAACCCAGCACTGTGCGTTGTGCTGCCTTACTGTTTAAGCCATGAGTTCGGCGCAAGAGTACGACATGGTGGTCATCGGGTCCGGGCCCGGCGGCCAGAAGGCCGCCATCGCCTCGGCCAAGCTCGGAAAGTCGGTCGCCGTCGTCGAACGCGGCCAGATGCTCGGCGGCGTGTGCGTGCAGACCGGCACCATCCCGTCAAAGACATTGCGCGAGGCGGTCCTCTACCTCACCGGGATGAGCCAGCGCGAACTCTACGGCGCCAGCTACCGCGTGAAGGAGAAGATCACCCCGGCCGATCTGCTGGCCCGCACCCAGCACGTGATCGGCAAGGAAGTCGACGTGGTGCGCAACCAGCTGATGCGCAACCGGATCGACCTGCTGATCGGTCACGGGCGTTTCATCGACCCGCACACCATCGAGGTCGAGGACCCGTCGCGGCGCGAAAAGATAACCATCACTGGTAAATACGTCGTCATCGCCACCGGCACCCGGCCGGCGCGGCCCTCCGGCGTCGAGTTCGACGAACACCGGGTGCTCGACTCCGACGGGATCCTCGATCTCAAGTCGCTGCCCACCTCGATGGTGGTGGTCGGCGCCGGCGTCATCGGCATCGAGTACGCCTCGATGTTCGCCGCGCTGGGCACCAAGGTCACCGTCGTGGAGAAGCGCGAGGACATGCTCGACTTCTGCGACCCCGAAGTCGTCGAGGCGCTGAAGTTCCACCTGCGCGACCTGGCGGTGACGTTCCGGTTCGGCGAGGAGGTGACCGCGGTCGACGTCGGGTCGGCGGGCACCGTCACCACCCTGGCCAGCGGCAAGCAGATTCCCGCCGAGACGGTGATGTATTCGGCCGGGCGGCAGGGCCAGACGGATCATCTCGATCTGCACAACGCCGAACTGGAAGCCGACAACCGCGGACGGATTTTCGTCGACGACAACTTCCAGACCAAGGTGCCCCACATCTATGCCGTCGGCGACGTGATCGGCTTCCCCGCCCTGGCCGCCACGTCGATGGAGCAGGGCCGCCTGGCCGCCTACCACGCGTTCGGGGAGGCGAGTGACGGCATCACAGAGCTGCAACCGATCGGCATCTACTCCATCCCCGAGGTCTCTTACGTCGGCGCCACCGAGGTGGAGCTGACGAAGAACGCAGTCCCCTACGAGGTCGGCGTGGCCAGGTACCGCGAGCTGGCCCGCGGCCAGATCGCCGGCGACTCCTACGGGATGCTCAAGCTGCTGGTGTCCACCCAGGACCTCAAGGTGCTCGGGGTGCACATCTTCGGCACCAGCGCCACCGAGATGGTGCACATCGGGCAGGCGGTGATGGGCTGCGGCGGCACGGTGGAGTACCTGGTGGACGCGGTGTTCAACTACCCCACGTTCTCCGAGGCGTACAAGGTGGCGGCGCTCGACGTGATGAACAAGGTCCGGGCGCTCAACCAGTTCCGCCACTAGCCGTGGCGACCCGCCACTAGCCCGGCTGCGAACTGGAGTGGCGACCCGCTGCGCCCGGCTGCGCCGCGCTGGCGATCGCCACGGCCGCGCTGGCGATCGCCACGGCCGCGCTGGCGATCGCCGCTAACAGGCGTCTTGCAGGTCGCCCGCGACCGGATCGCCGGGGCCGCCGGCCTCGGCGCGGGCCAGCAGTTCCGCGGTGTGCGCATCGAACGGCGCCGAATACGACATGTTCGCCGCGCAGCCACCCCGCTCCAGACCGCCGATCACCCCGATCAGCGTCGTCCCGCTGACCCAGGGCGCGCCGCTGGTGCCGTCCACCAGCCCCTCGCAAGCCAGCGCAGGAAACCCGGTGTCGGTGACCGACGTGCTGGCCTGACACCCGATGGGCGAGCCCCCCACGCCGGCCGGATACCCCAGCACGGTGACGCGGCTGCCCGGCGGAGGCGTCACACCCAGCGTCAGCGCCAGGCCGACCCGCGACTCGACCGGGGCACCTGCGTCGTTGCTGACCCGCGCGATCGCATAATCGGCGTGCGGGTCTTTGCTGGCCGTCCAGCGCGGGTCCAGGTAGACCGCGTCGGCCTTCCACACATCGGCGGGACCGGGCGGGGCATCGCCGGCGAAACCGGGAACGAACGTGATCAGCGACGCTCCGGCCAGGCAGTGCGCGGCGGTCATGATCAGGTTGCCACCCGTCGAATGCACCACGGAACCGGTGCACACGTGCAGCGGGCCGCCATCGATGAAGATCGCCCCGATGCGCCGATCCGGCTCGACCGGACCGGCGACGGCCTTCTGTTCGGGCTGGCTGAGCCGCTGCACAGGACCGCCGACGCGCGGGGCGGATACCGGCGCACCCGAAACATGCTCGACGGGCCGGTGACACGACGTCAGCGACGTCGCCACCCCCAGCACCGAGCAGAGCATCAGGATCCGAATGCGCATCGCCTTCATCATGCCTGACCGGGGGGCGGCAAGCCGACTCACACATGTGGCGGTGCGCCGCGCGGTTTGCTGGCGCGCCCTCGGGTGAGGCTTCGCCGTTGCTTGCGGATTACGCCTGAGACTTATCACGTTTCAGCTATAAGCGTGACGCAAAGTTCGCTGAGCGATGTGGGTGCCGCCTGATTCGGGGGACACTTGGTAGGGCACCCTGGAAGGACCCCGAGAGGAGGCGATCGCAGATGGCTCACCACCAAGACCCAGCTGACCGGTACCAGCCGGGGCAGGCCGGGATGTACGAGCTCGAGCTGCCGGCGCCGCAGCTGTCGACGTCCGACGGCCGCGGTCCGGTGCTGGTGCACGCCCTGGAGGGCTTTTCCGACGCCGGTCATGCCATCAAGCTGGCGTCCGCGCATCTGAAGGCGGTGCTAGACACCGAGCTGGTCGCGTCCTTCGCGATCGACGAATTGCTGGACTACCGGTCCCGGCGGCCGCTGATGACGTTCAAGACCGATCACTTCACCCACTACGAAGAGCCCGAGCTGAACCTCTACGCGCTGCGCGACACGGTCGGCACCCCGTTCCTGTTGCTGGCCGGCATGGAGCCGGATCTGAAGTGGGAGCGCTTCATCACCGCGGTGCGGCTGCTGGCCGAGCGCCTCGGCGTCCGCCAGACCATCGGCCTGGGCACCGTCCCGATGGCGGTTCCGCACACCCGGCCGACCACCATGACGGCTCACTCGAACAATCCGGAGCTGATCGCCAACTTCCAGCCGTGGATCTCGGAGATCCAGGTTCCCGGCAGCGCGTCCAACCTGCTCGAATACCGGATGGGCCAGCACGGTCATGAGGTGGTCGGCTATACCGTGCACGTCCCGCACTACCTCACCCAGACCGACTATCCGGCCGCCGCGCAGGCGCTGCTCGAGCAGGTCGCCAAGACCGCGTCGCTGGAGCTGCCGCTGACCGCGTTGACCGAGGCGGCCGAGGTGATCCGGGCCAAGATCGACGAGCAGGTCGAGGCGAGCGCGGAGGTCGCTCAAGTGGTGACCGCGCTGGAGCGCCAGTACGATGCCTTCATCGACGCTCAGGAGAACAGATCGTTACTGGCTCGCGACGAGGATCTGCCTAGCGGCGATGAGCTAGGCGCAGAATTCGAGCGATTTCTGGCCCAGCAAGCGGAGAAGAAGTTCGACGACGACGACCATGCCTGACCCCCGCAGCACCAGCCCCTAGCCAGACCGCCTTAGCCCGGCCCGACACCAAGGTTGGCGATATGACCGAGCGGAAGCGCAATCCCACGCTCCGCCCGGTGCGTGAAGTGACCGCACCCAAACTCGAGTTCCGCACCATCCACGGTTACAAGCGGGCCTACCGCATCGCCGGTTCCGGGCCGGCGATCCTGCTGATCCACGGCATCGGCGACAACTCGACCACGTGGAATACCGTGCAGGCCAAGCTCGCCCAGCGATTCACGGTGATCGCCCCGGACCTGCTGGGGCACGGGCGATCGGACAAGCCGCGCGCCGACTACTCGATCGCGGCCTACGCGAACGGGATGCGTGACCTGCTCAGCGTGCTCGACATCGAGCGGGTGACGATCATCGGTCACTCGCTGGGCGGCGGCGTGGCCATGCAATTCGCCTATCAATTCCCGCATTTGGTGGAGCGGCTGATCCTGGTGGGTGCCGGTGGCGTGACCAAGGACGTCAACTTCGTCTTGCGGTGGGCGTCGCTGCCGATGGGCAGCGAGGCGATCGCCCTGTTGCGGCTACCGCTGGTGCTGCCGACGGTTCAGCTGATGGGACGCGTTTTGGGCATGGCGCTGGGCAGCAGCGGCCTGGCCCGCGATCTGCCCAACGTGCTGCGCATCCTCGACGACCTGCCCGAACCGACGGCGTCCGCGGCGTTCAGCCGGACGCTGCGGGCGGTCGTGGACTGGCGTGGGCAGATCGTCACCATGCTCGACCGATGTTATTTGACCGAGGCCATCCCGGTGCAAATCGTCTGGGGCACAAAGGATGTGGTGGTCCCGGTCCGACACGCGTGGATGGCGCACGCCGCGATGCCCGGCTCGCGGCTGGAGATCTTCGAAGGCTCCGGCCACTTCCCCTTCCACGATGACCCGGCCCGTTTCATCGACGTCGTCGAGCGCTTCATCGATTCCACCGACCCCGCCGAATATGATCAGGCCAATCTGCGCAGCTTGCTGCGCACCGGCGGCGGCGAGCGGGCCGTCTCGGGCCCCGCGCCCACTCGCGTCGCCGTACTGAACGCCATGGGGTCCGACGAACGCAGCGCCACCTGATCTTATGATCGATGCGGACGCCTTCGGCGCCGTACAGTCGGGCCATGGGGATCGACGTGACGGTGTTGCGGGTGTTCACCGATTCGGACGGCAATTTCGGTAATCCGCTGGGCGTGGTCGACGCGCGCCGGGTCGACCATGCCCACCGGCAGCGGCTGGCAACCCAATTGGGCTACAGCGAGACGGTTTTCGTGGACCTCCCGGCCACCGGTTCCTCAACCGCACACGCCGCCATCTACACGCCGCGCACCGAACTGCCGTTCGCCGGCCACCCGACCGTCGGCGCGACGTGGTGGCTGCGCGAGAACGGTTCGCCGATCAACACCCTGCGGGTACCCGCGGGCCTCGTGCAGGTGGGCTACGACGAAGACCGCGCCCGCATCAACGCCCGCGCGGATTGGGCGCCCGACTTCGCCCTGCACGAGTTCGCCTCGGCCGACGAGGTTCTCGCCGCCGACCCGGCGGACTTCCCCGACGACACCGCGCACTACCTGTGGGCCTGGACCGACCGGGCGACCGGATCGCTGCGGGTGCGGATGTTCGCCGCCAACCTCGGCGTGGTCGAGGACGAGGCCACCGGTTCGGCGGCGATGCGCATCACCGACTACCTGAGCCAGAGCCTGCGGATCACCCAGGGCAGGGGCTCCGTCATCGAAACGACGTGGAGCGCCGAAGGCTGGGTCGGGGTGGCCGGGCGGGTCGTCAACGACGGTGTGCGACACCTGGATTGACGGCTCGGGCCACGCGGGCGGTCTAGCCTTGCCGGTGCAGCACCGCGGCGAGGTGGTCCTGCAGTGGTTGCCCGACCGCGCCCATCCGCACGGTGTAGGACAGTTCGTCGCCGTCGATGCGGAACGAACGGCCAAGCGCCGTCACCTCTTTGGCGCTGGGGGTCAGCCCGACGGCCGTGGTGGCCATCTGCATTTCGATGACGTCACCGCTGACCGAGTAGGTGCCCACCTCGATTTCGGTGATGCCGCTGGGATGCGCCAGGACCAGCTCGACGTGGCCCGGTCGGGGCACCCGGAGATATCCGGTTTCGGCGTGCAGCGGCTTGCCGTCGGCCACCGCCTTGGTTTTCTGCCCGTAGGCCAGAAACGGTTTACCGACGTGGGCGAACACGACTTCCTCGAGGTAGTCGAACGGCGGGATCGTCGGGTACTTTCCCGCGCCCTGGCCGGACCAGGTCCCAAGGAGCGGGGCCAGCGCCGCGAGGTCGGGATGCAAGTCAGGGGGCATGAATTTGAGCCTAGCCGGGCGACGATGCGGGCCGGGACGGCCCGGGGAGGAGCCGGGCGATTCAGACCTAGCCGGGCGACGATGCGGGCCGGGACGGCCCGGGGAGCGCTGTCAGCCCGGGGTGGCCACTCCGCGGTGATCCCGGAGCGCCTGGATCTCGCGTTCGAAATCGGCTGCGGACTCGAATGAGCGATACACCGAGGCGAACCGCAGGTAGGCCACCTCGTCGAGGTCGCGCAGCGGCCCGAGGATGGCCAAACCCACTTCGTGACTGGGGATCTCCGGGGAACCCGCGGCGCGCACGGTGTCTTCCACCTGCTGGGCCAGCAGGTTCAGCGCGTCGTCGTCGACCTGGCGGCCCTGGCAGGCGCGGCGGACGCCGCTGATCACCTTTTCCCTGCTGAACGGCTCGGTGACGCCACTGCGCTTGACCACCGCCAGGACCGCGGTCTCCACCGTGGTGAAACGTCGTCCGCACTCGGGACAGGAGCGGCGCCGGCGGATGGCCTGGCCTTCGTCGGTTTCGCGCGAGTCGATCACCCGGGAGTCGGGATGACGGCAGAACGGACAGTGCATGACCGCTCCTTCACCGTGCCGACAAACAACCGCAGGACTTTGAGCGTACCCGCGCGCCGATCTGCACGGCTAACGAAGCCGTTTTCGCACAACGGTTGTCAGCCGACCGGAGCGATCAGGGTCTGGCCGGCCATCAGGTTGGGCGAGTGCAGGTCGTTGAGTTCGCGGATACGGTCGGCGACCTGGGTGGTCGGCGCGTCGGGCGCGACCCGGTGCGCGAAGTCCTGCAGCGACTCCCCCGCGTCGACGCGGACGACCGCGAGCCGGTCGGGAACGTGGGCCGCGGAGTTGGCGGAGTCGCCATTGAGCACCTGCCCGACGTTCGCGACGAGACCCAGCCACAGCGTGATCGCTCCGGCGGCCACTGCCAGCCCGATCGTCGACGCCCAGGTGGTGGCCCGCCTGCGGTGCGGAGCGACCGACATCGCCACCCCGGTGCCGTAGTAGCGCGTCGCCGCACCCGCCGGGCGGGCCGGCGCGGGCCTGCGAGACCGGGCCAGTCCGTCACGTCCGTACCGAACGCCTTGGACGGGTCCGTTGATCGGGCGCCGAAGACTGCTGATACGCGGCGCAGGCGTGTGGATGACTGTCATCTTCGTTCCTCCGGTCAACTAGCTCTCGCTCGTGTGTTCGACACTAATCGCTTGTGTGTTCGAAACCCGAACATTTGAGCGAAGCGTGTCGCACGAGCAAACGCTAGATCACACCACCGACAAGTTCGTCGGCCTCTACCACTGTCACGAGGCCCAGATACCCGATATCCCGAAGAGTTACACATTTGTGATTCACCCGACTTTGGGCCTTCTCCGCCGGCGTTCCATCCGGGGCGACACGCCACTCGAACACATGTTTGATTCTTGTTCGTCGGGCGGCTACATTCAGTGCCATGGGCGACAGCAACGACATTTCTCCGCCCGGCCCCGAAGGCCGGTTGCACTCCGTGGATCCTTCGCTGACCGAGCGGCAGCGCACCATTCTGAATGTCATCCGCGCGTCGGTCACCAGCCGCGGCTACCCGCCGAGCATCCGCGAGATCGGCGACGCCGTCGGCCTGACGTCGACCTCATCAGTGGCACACCAGCTGCGCACCCTGGAGCGCAAGGGATACTTGCGGCGCGATCCCAATCGTCCGCGAGCGGTCGATGTCCGCGGGGCCGACGACGAGGTGGCGGCGCCCGCCACCGAGGTGGCCGGCTCGGATGCCCTGCCCGAACCCACGTTCGTCCCGGTGCTCGGGCGTATCGCGGCGGGCGGACCGATCCTGGCCGAGGAGGCCGTCGAGGACGTCTTTCCCCTGCCGCGCGAATTGGTCGGCGAGGGAACGCTTTTCCTGCTCAAGGTGGTCGGCGATTCGATGGTCGACGCCGCGATCTGTGACGGCGACTGGGTGGTGGTGCGTCAGCAGAACGTCGCCGACAACGGCGACATCGTCGCGGCGATGCTCGATGGCGAAGCAACCGTCAAGACGTTCAAACGCGCCGGCGGTCAGGTCTGGCTGATGCCGCACAACCCGGCGTTCGACCCCATCCCCGGCAACGACGCGAGCGTGCTCGGCAAGGTCGTCACGGTCATCCGCAAGGTCTGACGCGCGAGGAGTCAGTCGGCCCGGGTGAAGCCGTTGGCCAGCGCGACTTCCTCGCTCGACAACCAGATTTCGGCGAGCGTGTCCTGATACAGGTCGCTGCCCGGCGTGTAGTACAGCCCGTAACGCGCACTGGCCTTGATCGGGTATCCGTCGGGCGCCTGGTACGGGTCGTCGAGCGGCAGATGGATCGTCGGCCGGCCGTCCGGGCCCGCCAGACCGTTTTCCGAGCCGTCCTCGGCGTCGTCGGCGGCGGCGTGCCGACCGCTACGCGCCGGCGTCCCCGCGGCGACCGCACCGGCGCCCACGGCGTCCGCCGCGTCGGCTCCCGTGGCGCTGGCGGCCCCCGACTCGACGTCGGGCTCGGGCGTGGCGACGTCGAGGTAGTCGTCCTCGGGCTCGGCGGTCTCCAGGGCGCCGGTCACGGCGTCGGTGTCCGGTGGGGTGCGGGGAACGACGACGTCGGGATACTCGTCGTCCGGGTAGGCCTGGCGCGCATAGTCGGCGTCGGGGTCCTCGGCGTCGACGTAGGCCGCGTCGTCCGCGGTCTCGGGCTCGGCGAGCTCGGGGACTTCGTCGGCGTAGTCGGTGTAGTCGGACTCGGCCGCGGGATAGTCGGCCTCTGACAGCATCTCCTCGGAGACGACGGGGATGGAGTCGGTGTCGACGGCGTCGGGGTCGTCCTGCTCGAATCCGTAATCGCTCTCGGCCGGAGCCTGACGTTGCCAGCTGACCCGCCCGACGTCCGGCGCCGGTTCGGCCGGCGCGCTCAGCGGCGCGAACGACTCGGCGTCGTGCTCGGAATCGTCGTGCCCCCACGGGCCGTCGGCGTCGTAGCCGAAGTCGCGGCCGCGGTCGGGCGCATAGCCCGCAACGTCGGGTTGGCCGGGCCGGCGCCGGCGCCAGCCGAACAGCACCCACGCCAGGAGTACGAGCAGCACCAACACCGGAATGGCGGCCATCAGCCACCACCAGTGCCAGGTGAACTTCTTGGCGTGCGCCGGCATGGCCGAATTGCTGGGCTGGTTCTGACCCGACACCTGCAGGCCGGACAGCAGGGGCGCCAGGTTGGCCGGTTCCGTGCTGAACGTGTTCTTGGCCCGGTTCCATGAGATCTTGCCGCCGGTGAACTGCTGCGAAATCACGTCGCCGTTCACGGTTTGGTCGCCGACCGGCGCGCCGAGCTTGCCGGCGGGGGCGCGGAGCTTGTCCCACGCCGCCTTCATCGCGCCGCGGATGACGAACGCGCCGTGCTCCGACGTCCAGAAGATGACCGGCTTGTCGGCGGCGGAGAAGGTGCAGACCTTGCTGGAAGGGCCTATGCCGCCGTCGGTTTCGTTGGTGGTGGGGAATCCGAGGTCGCTGCCCACCGGGCCGCCCAGCGACTCGTATTTGGCCAGGATGTCGCTCTCGACGGCGTTCGCGCCGGTGGCCGGCGTGAAGAACACCTTTCCGCCGGCGAAGTTCTGAGCGATCCCGTCACCGCCGACGGAATATTGGCCGCCCTGCTTGGCGCCCAACGGCCCGCTGGGTCCGCCCGCCGCGCGCCACGCCGTGTTGATCGCCGCGGTGGGATCGATCGCCACCTGCAGACCCTTCAACTGATCGGCCAGCGCCGGCGGTTCGGTGGTGAACTGCTTGGTCTGCCGGTTCCACGAGACCTGGCCGCCGCTGAATTTCTGCGAGGACACCTCGCCGCTGTAGGTCTCGTCGCCGACCGGCACGCCCAGCACCCCGCCCGAGCTGCCCAGCTTGTCCCAGGCGGTGTTCAGCGCGCCGCGCACCACGAACGGGCCGTGCTCGGGTGTCCAGAAGATCACCGGCTTGTCGCTGGCCGAGAAGGTGATCACCCGGCTGTCGGGGCCGGATAGACCGGGCACTTCGTTGATGGTCGGGAAGCCCAGGTCGCTGCCGGCCGGCCCGCCGAGCTGCTCGTATTTGTCGAGGACGGGCCCGTAGGCGAACTTGGCTCCGGTGGCCGGGGTGAAGAACATCTTGCCGCCGTCGAAGTCCAGGGCGAAACCGTCCCCGACGGGGTACACGTCGCCCTTGCGAGCGCCCAATGGTGAGGTGTCGCCGCCGGCCTTGTCCCAGGCGGCCATGATCGCGGCTTCGGCGTCGCCGATAGGACTCGCTACCGCGGTGGGGGCCAGCAGCACGGCGGCCAGTGCGGTGGTCGTCAAGCTGACCAGCGCGCTTCCGATCAGCTTGCGCATGTGACCTCTCTGCACCTTCACCAAGCCTCCCAGCCGGCGGATAGGGATCTATCTGCGGCTATGCCCTTACCTGCATAACCGGCGAGCGGGCCGTGCTTGCGCGGAAAATGGACCCGCGCACGATCAGCCTTACCGCCGGGCTCGCATAACTTTGCTCCAACCAACAAGAAATGCGAAGTCAAATCACGAATTTTACAAAAACGGATACCACACCGATGTCGAAATGATGCGTGCCCATGGCCCAATCGCGACCCGCCGGGCCACCGTTCGCGCTGTGTTGCGGATATCGCACAGAAAAGCGGCCGGAGCGCGCGCTCGAGGAACGCCGCCGGACTGCCGACTCGCACAGCCGAATTGCGCCGGACGCGGCCGCCCGCGGTGCAGGAGGCGTCGCCCGCGGGGCGATCGCGGGCCTGACTATGCGCGACGACGCGCCCGGCGTACCCGAGACACATCCGCCGACGGTATGGGAACCACCACCGAATTCACGCCCGCACCGACCGCTGGTCGACAAATTCGACCGCGGCTGCCGAAGCTACCCAGCAAACGAAACGCTATACACCGAGGCTGCGGCCGATGATTTCCTTCATGATCTCGGTCGTGCCGCCGTAGATGGTTTGCACCCGCGCGTCCAGATAGGCACGGGCAACGGGATATTCACGCATGTAGCCGTAACCGCCGTGCAGCTGCAGGCAGCGGTCGATCAGGTGCACCTGCTTTTCGGTGCAGTACCACTTGGCCATCGCGGCCTGTTCGGCGGTCAGCTTGTGGTCCAGGTGCAGGCGCACGAACTCGTCGACCATCATGCGGACCACGGTCGCCTCCGTCGCCAGCTCGGCGAGCACGAACCGGCTGTTCTGGAAGCTGCCGATCGGCTTGCCAAATGCCTTGCGCTCCTTGGTGTATTGCAGAGTCTGCTCCAGCACCTGTTCCATGGCCGCGGCCGCCATGATGGCGATCGAGATCCGTTCCTGCGGCAGGTTCTGCATCAGGTAGATGAACCCCATACCCTCCTGGCCCAGCAGGTTTTCGGCCGGCACGTGCACGTCGGTGAACGACAGCTCGGCCGTGTCCTGTGCGTCCAGCCCGATCTTGTCCAGGTGCCGGCCGCGCTCGAAGCCCTCCATGCCGCGCTCGACGGCGAGCAGCGAGAAGCCCTGTGCGCCCTTTTCCGGGTCGGTCTGCGCGACCACGATCACCAGGTCGGAGTTGATTCCGTTGGTGATGAACGTCTTTGACCCGTTGAGCACGTAATGGTCGCCCTGCTTGACCGCGCGGGTCTTGATGCCCTGCAGATCGCTGCCGGTGCCCGGCTCGGTCATCGCGATCGCCGTAATCAACTCTCCGGTACAGAATTTCGGCAGCCAGCGCTGCTTCTGCTCCTCGGTGGCCAGGGCCAACAGGTACGGCGCCACGATGTCGTTGTGCAGGCCGAAACCGATGCCGCTGTAGCGGCCCGCGGTGGTCTCCTCGGTGATGATCGTGTTGTACCGGAAGTCGGGGTTGCCGCCGCCGCCGTACTCCTCGGGCACCGCCATGCCGAGGAAGCCCTGCTTGCCGGCCTCCAGCCAGACGCCGCGGTCGACGATCTTCGCCTTCTCCCACTCGTCGTGATAGGGCGCGACGTGGCGCTCGAGGAAGCCCCGGTAGGACTCACGGAACAGGTCGTGCTCTGACTCGAAAAGAGTGCGCTGGTATTTGATGGCGCTGCTCATGGAAGACCTCCGGCGACTGGGATTCTGCAGCCCAACATATACCAACCGGACGGTTGGTCGGCGGCTGGCGAGGTCGGCTACCGCCCTCGTCGGGGGTCTCGGGCGCCGCGACGCAGCACATCGCCCGGTCGTGGGGCAAACGCCCGTTAGTCGGCCGAGAACTCGCGCAGCCGGCCGGCCAGGGCCGTCGGGACCCGGGCCCTGATCCGGGTGCCCTCGGCGTTGTGCTCCTCGGTCTGGACGCGTCCGTCGGCGTGCAGGCGCGCCACCAGGTCGCCGCGGTGGTACGGGATCACCACGTCCACGGCGGTGTCGGCGGGCACAGCGAGCTCGGCGATCCGGCGGCGCAGCGCGTCGATCCCGTCGCCGGTGCGCGCGGAGACGAACATGGCGTCGGGCAGGGCGTGGCGCAGCTTGGCCAGCGCCAAATCGCTTGCGGCGTCGACCTTGTTCACCACCACCAGCTCCTGAGGGGCGCCGCCGTCGTGGTCGGTCCCATAGTCGGCGACGACGTCGGAGACCACCTGGCGGACCGCGTTGATCTGCGCCAGGGGGTTGACGTCGGAGCCGTCGACGACGTGCACCAGCAGGTCGGCGTCGACGACCTCTTCCAGCGTGGAGCGGAACGCCTCGACCAGTTGGGTGGGCAGGTGCCGGACGAATCCGACGGTGTCGGTGAGCACGAACGGCCGGCCGTCCTCGAATTCGGAGCGCCGGGTGGTGGGCTCCAGGGTGGCGAACAACGCGTCCTGTACCAGCACCCCGGCCCCGGTCAGCGCGTTGAGCAGGCTCGACTTGCCGGCGTTGGTGTAGCCGACGATGGCGATCGCGGGCAGGTCGCTGTGCACCCGCCGGCTGCGCTGGGTATCGCGAACCTGCTTCATGTCCTTGATCTCGCGGCGCAGCTTGGCCATCCGCTCGCGGATGCGCCGCCGGTCGGTCTCGATCTTGGTTTCACCGGGACCGCGCAGGCCCACGCCTCCCCCGCTGCCGCCGGCGCGTCCACCGGCCTGCCGCGACATTGATTCACCCCAGCCGCGCAGCCGCGGCAGCATGTATTCCATCTGGGCCAGCGTGACCTGCGCCTTGCCCTCCCGGCTGGTGGCGTGCTGGGCGAAGATGTCGAGGATCAGCGCGGTGCGGTCGATGACCTTGACCTTCACGGCCTTCTCCAGGGCGGTCAGCTGCGCCGGGGACAGCTCACCGTCGCAGATGACGGTGTCGGCGCCGGTCGCCAGCACCACCTCGCGGAGCTCCTGGGCCTTGCCCGAGCCGATGTAGGTCGACGGGTCGGGCTTGTCGCGGCGCTGGATCAGCCCCTCGAGCACCTGGGAGCCGGCGGTTTCGGCCAGGGCGGCGAGCTCGGCCATACTGGCCTCGCTGTCGGCGGCGGTGCCGTCGGTCCACACGCCCACCAGGACGACCCGCTCGAGCCGGAGCTGGCGGTATTCGACCTCGGAGATGTCGGTGAGTTCGGTGGACAGGCCGGCGACGCGGCGCAGCGCCGACCGATCTTCGAGGGCGAGTTCGCCCGTGCTGGGCTCCGGTGCGGCCGGAGAGTGATCGCGGAATTCGGGATGTGTCATAGGCAATACAAGATGATGCACGCGAAAAAGGTTTTGTGCACTCGATTTAACGCTGCTGTTCGCGCCACCATTCCTCGCTGAGTTCTCCTTGGGCCACCAGCACGGACGGTCCGCGCAGGAAGCTGGTGGCCTCGGTGATGGTGACGACGACCTCGCCGCCGGGCACCCGGACGGTCAGGGCGCCGGTGGCCGCACCGGCACCGGCCAGCGCGGCGACGGCGGCCGCCACCGTTCCGGTGCCGCAGGAGCGCGTCTCGCCGACTCCCCGCTCGTGCACGCGCATGTGCACCGCCCCGTCGGCGGGTGCGGTGACGATCTCGACGTTCACCCCGTCCGGGAACTGGGTCGCGTCGAAGCTGACCGGCGCGGCCACGTCCAGCGCCGCCAGCGCGTCGGGCGTCAGATCCGGGTCCACACAGGCCAGGTGCGGGTTGCCGACGTCGACCGCCAGGCCGGAGAACCGCCGCCCCCCAACCACCGCGTTCCCTGGGCCCAGGGGGTTGGCCTTGCCCATGTCGACGCTGATGTCGGCGGTGGCCGCGTCGGCGCGGTGCACGACGACCGGCCGCGGGCCCGCCAGCGACCCGACCACGAACTCGTCGCGGGACTCCATGCCGCTGGCGCGCAGGTAGTGCGCGAAGACCCGCACGCCGTTGCCGCACATCTGGGCGACCGATCCGTCGGCGTTGCGGTAGTCCATGTACCAGTCGCCAGGGTCCACACCGTCGGGCACCCGGTCGAGCACGCCGGCCGAGCGCGCCGCACCGGCGGTGGTGACCCGCAGCACCCCGTCGGCGCCCAGCCCGCGGCGGCGGTCGCAGAGCGCTTCGACCCGCTGCGCGGTCAGGCTCAGCTGGGCCTGCGGGTCCGCCAGCACGACGAAGTCGTTCTGGGCGCCGTGGCCCTTGGCGAATTTCACCTGCTCAGGATACGTGGCGCCAGGCCCGCACGGCGGCGTCGACGAGCGGGGCGCGATCGGCGGCATCGAGCCACTGCACCCGGTGGTCCCGGCGAAACCAGGACCGCTGGCGCCGCACGTAGCGGCGGGTGCCGACGAAGGTCTGCTCGCGCGCCTCGCGCAGCCGATCCGCATCCGGGCCCGCGGGACCGCCCGCATCCAGGGCGGCGAGCACCTGCGCGTAGCCCAGCGCACGCGACGCGGTGACCCCGTCGCGCAAACCCCGCTCCAGCAGTCCGATTACCTCGCCGACCAGACCCTGATCGAACATCGCGTCGGTGCGCCGCGCCAGCCGGTCGTCGAGAATCGTTGTGTCGCAATCCAACCCGACGATGGCCGTGTCCCACCGCGGCGCGCCGATCCGCGGCGCGGAGGCGGCGAACGGCTGACCGGTCAGCTCGACCACCTCCAGGGCGCGCACGGTGCGCCGGGCATCGGTGGGCAGGATCGCCGCGGCCGCGGCGGGATCGCGCCGGGCCAGCTCGGCGTGCAGCTCGCCCACCCCCACCTCGGCCAGCCGCTGCTCCCAGCGGGCGCGCACCGCGGGATCGGTGGCGGGAAACGACCAGTCGTCGAGCAGCGACTGGATGTAGAGCATCGAGCCGCCCACGATGACGGGCAGCGCGCCCCGGGCCGCGATCGCTTCGACGTCGGCCGCCGCGGCGCCCTGATAGCGGGCGACGGTCGCGGTCTCGGTGACGTCGAGGACGTCGAGCTGGTGATGTGGGATGCCGCGGCGGGCCTCGACGGGCAGCTTCGCCGTGCCGATGTCCATGCCGCGATAGAGCTGCATGGCGTCGGCATTGACGATCTCGGCGCTTACACCGAGCCGCTCGACCCGGTCGGCGAAGTCGAGGGCCAGCTGCGACTTGCCGGTGCCCGTGGGCCCGATGATCGCCAGGGGGCGCACGGCCGTCACAACTGCCAGGCGCCGGCGAAATAACCCACCCCGTAGGGCGCTCCGCGGTACAGCTGCTTGGCCGATCGGGGCCCGGGACCGGCCAGGCCGGCCAGCACCTGGAACGCGACCCGTCCCAGGATCTGGTCCGGCAGCTGGCGCAGGGCGGTGACGTCGCCGCTGGCCAGCGCGTCGTCCAGGGCCTCTTGCGCGGCGGCGTTGTCGGGGTCGTACCCGCCGGGGGCGGCCGGTGTCAGTGTGTTCGCGCCGTCGGCCACCACCAGCACCCCGACCGGCTCGGGTGACCGGTCGATCTGCGCGCGCAGGCGGTTGCCGAGCTTGCACGCGGCGGCGGCGTCGCGGTCGCCGCGGTAAACCCGGACCCGTGCGCTGGCCTGCGGCTGCGCCTGGCCACGCACCCACCCGGCCAGCAACGCGCACACGGGAAGCGGCACCGGCGTCGCGGTGTCGTGGGGCCGCGGAGACAACTGGACGGGCACGTCGACGCCGAAACCGGCGAACGTGCCCACGGTGTCGGGACCGAACTCGTCGTCGTCAGGACCCGTTCCGATCGCCACCCAGCGGTCGGGCAACAGCGCCGCCGCGGCAAGCGTCGCGGCGAGAAGCTCGGCCACCTCGGAGGCGGCCGCTCCGGCCAGTTCGGGCACCAGGACCGGCGCCGACGGGACGATCGCGATCGCGCTGAGCACGCCACCAAACTAACGTGGCCGCAAAGGTCACCACCCGGAGGTGTCGGCCACCACCAGACGGTCACTGAAGGGGCCGAAGTCGCCTTCGGTCGGTGCCGCCCGGGGCGGCACTTTTCGCGAGGCACCGTCTCCGCGGGAATCGGACTGATCGATGCTGGCGGCCTCGCCGCGGGCCAGGGCGATCGTGGCGCCGATGACGACGGCGACCGCGCCCACCAGCACGAACGCCTTGGGGCCATGGGCATTCAGCGTCTCACCCAGCACCAGCACCCCGAGCAGGCCGGCGACCACCGGCTTGGCCACCGTCATCGTCGGCAACGACGCGGTCAGCGCGCCGGCGCGGAACGCCGATTGTTGGAAGATCATCCCGCACAGGGCCACCAGCAGCCAGGGCACGAACTCCGGCGAGGTCAGCACGGCCACCGGGCCGCGCTCGGACATCTCGACGACGCCCTTGGTCAGCACCGCAAACAGCGCCAGCGAGGAGCCCGCCACCACCGCGAGCAGGACGGCCGCGAACGGGCTGCCGGCCCGCAGCCGCGCCGTCACCACGCAGGCCACCAGCAGCGGCACCATCACCAGGGCGACGATGATCCAGGTCTGCAGCGGCGCCCGCTGCACGCCGGCCGCCGGATCCCCGACGATGATGACGACCGCCAGCGCGGCCGCCAGGATGAGCGCCCACATCCACTCCCGGGGTTGCACCCGGTGATGGGCGAGGCGCGCGTAGATGGGCAGCGCGAACAGCAGCGCGGTCACCTGCAGGGCGGTCACCAGCACCACCGAACCCCAGGCCAGGGCGGCGGCCTGCAGGCTGTAGTTGGCGATCGCGGCCAGGCCGCCCAGCCACCATCGGGCGTCCCGCAATGACATGCGGAACAGTTCCAGATGGCCGACCGGCTTGTCGGTGATCTCGTGCGCGGAGCGCTGCCGGATCACGTCGCCGACCGCGGATGCCAGCGCCGCGCACACTGCAAGCAACGCCGCGACATCAACCTTCGACATTCTCGACCCCTCCGCCCCTAGACTGTCCGACCCAGCTTTCCCCGGGGCGCAGGCAAATACACGCACAATTTGCGTTCAGTTCAACTACAAATCTATGACGTTCCACACGTTGCTAACTGCGCCGCAGGTAACCGTTTCAACTACTACTTCAGCAATCTATGCAACGCGTGGGATAACTCTAAGAGAACTACACAGGTAGCTGTGCGCGATGGCAAAGGCCTTTCGCTGCCAGCGTCTTTCGCCCGCCGCGCGCCGCCCCGGATGGGACAAGTGTCACAACATCTCCCCGCCCGCCCGGCGCGCCGCCGGTCGCGGTCCTCAAGGCGGCTACGCGCGCGGTCGCGGGCCGGCGGGAAGGCGATGGCCACCGCCGCCGGAGCATCCACAGGGTGCCGGCGCCGTGCTGGTGCCGGTCCGGTCAGGAATGCCAAGGTGGCGGCGTGGCACAGGGCAAGCTGCTTGAATATCGTTAGACGGCTGTTGGGCGAACCCTGGGGGTTCCGGCAGCTGCAGGACTATGGTGCCGCTACGCGCGGCAGGTGCGCGGGACTCGGACCGCGCGGAAGGTTGCGAAAGGTAGTGACGAGCGCATGACGTCTGACGAGCCTCGCGACGATTCGGCTCGGCCAGTGCCGCGCCCGGGGCCGCGTCCCGGCCCCCGGCCGACACCGCGACCCACCACCGCGCACCCGCTGGTGATGCCGCCGCCCAGCAATCCGCACCAGTTCGGCCGCGTGGACGACGACGGCACAGTGTGGCTGATCAGCAGCGCCGGCGAGCGCATCATCGGCTCCTGGCAGGCCGGCGACCGGGAGGCGGCGTTCGCCCACTTCGGCCGGCGCTTCGATGACCTGGCCACCGAGGTCACCCTGATGGAGGAGCGCCTGGCGTCGGGAAGTGGTGACGCGCGCAAGATCAAGGCGCACGCGGCCGAGCTGGCCGAGACGCTGCCGACGGCGGCCGTGCTGGGTGACATCGATGCGCTGGCGGGCCGGTTGACCACCATCGCCGAGCACGCCGAGGCGACGGTCGCCGCGGAGCGCTCCCGCCGTGAGGAGCACCGGGCCACCCAGACCGCCCGCAAGGAGGCGCTGGCCGCGGAGGCCGAGGAGTTGGCCGCCAACTCGACGCAGTGGAAGGCCACCGGCGACCGGTTCCGCGCGATCCTCGACGAGTGGAAGACGATCACCGGCGTGGACCGCAAGGTCGACGACGCGTTGTGGAAGCGCTATTCGGCGGCTCGGGAGGCGTTCAACCGGCGGCGGGGATCGCACTTCGCCGAGCTGGACCGGGAGCGCTCGGGGATCCGCCAGGCCAAGGAACGCCTATGCGAGCGGGCCGAGGAGCTGTCCGACTCGACCGACTGGACCGCGACCAGCGCGGAATTCCGCAAACTGCTGACCGAGTGGAAGGCGGCCGGGCGGGCGACGCGGGAGGTCGACGACGCCTTATGGCGGCGTTTCAAGGCCGCCCAGGACGTGTTCTTCACCGCCCGCAACGCCGTGACGGCGGAAAAGGACGCGGAGTTCCGGGCCAACGCGGCCGCCAAAGAGGCGCTGCTGGCCGAGGCGGAGAAGCTCGACACCAGCAACCACGACGCCGCCCGCGCGGCGCTGCGCGCGATCACCGAGAAGTGGGATGCGATCGGCAAGGTGCCGCGCGAGCGGTCCGCCGAGTTGGAGCGGCGGCTGCGCGCGGTCGAGAAGAAGGTGCGCGACGCCGGCGACGTCGGCTGGTCCGACCCGCAGGCGCAGGCCCGCGCCGAGCAGTTCCAGGCCCGCGCCGAGCAGTACGAACAGCAGGCTCAGAAGGCCGCCGCGGCGGGCCGGACCAAGGAGGCCGACGAGGCTCGAGCCAACGCCGAGCAGTGGCGGCAGTGGGCGCAGGCGGCCGTTGAGGCCCTGACCCGCAAGCCTTAGCGCCCTCAGGCGCCCTTGGTCGTTCCGGGGTCGTCGGTGGTCTCGGCGGCGGGCTCGTCCAGACCGTCCAGCAGCGAGGTCGACTGCTGCGCGGCCGCGACGCGGCGCCGCTGCTCCTCGGCGGCCAGTTGCACGATGGTGCGCGACCAGACCACCCGCGCCCAGTGGTAGGTCAGCACGAGCACGGTCAGCCAGGCGACGATCAGACCCCAGCCCGGCCCCGGGTGGCCCGCGGAGACGGTCTGGCGCGACCAGATCGCCAGCATGCCCGCGGCGCCCGCGATGGCCGTGCCGGCCAGCGCGACCCAGGCCAGCGCCCAGCGCCGCGTCACCAGCGCCAGCATCGAGAAGCCCACGCCGAACACCAGCGCCAGCCAGGCGAACACCCGCGACGGCAAAGCCACGGCGGCCGCACCGGCGTGGTGGCTACCGAACAGCACGTCCCAGCCGCGCACGTCGCCGGTGTGCGGCAAGACAAACGACGCCAGCAGCACGAACACCAGGATCGACACGAAGAAGGCCCGCGGGCCCGGGTCGATTCCGCGAGCCACCCGGCGTTCGGCGGCCTCGATCTCGGTGCGCAGGGCGCCGAGCTGCAAATCTTCGTTGTTCGTCTCTTTTTTCATCGTGCACATCCAAGGGGTTCGGCCGGGCCGACTGGCGGCCCGACGGCGGGCATGCCAAGGCCGATGCCGCGCGGGCGCTGCCCGGCGGCCTGGGCATCACCCGCCCGGGTGCGGCGATGGGTGAGGACGCCCGCGTCGGCGATGAGGTGGTGGGGCGCGGCCCCGGTGATCGCCGTGGTGACGATGTCGCCGGGCCTGATGTCGCCCGGTGTGTCGACGGCGAAGTGCACCAGCCGGCCGTCGCGGGCCCGCCCGCTCATCCGGGCGGTGCGGCTGTCCTTGCGACCTTCGCCGGTGGCGACCAACAATTCGACGGTCTGACCGATCAACGCCTGGTTGCCCTCCAGCGAGATCGCCTCCTGCACCTCGATCAGCCGGTCATAGCGTTCCTGCACAACGGCTTTCGGGATCTGCCCGTCGAGTTCAGCGGCCGGGGTGCCGGGCCGCTTGGAGTACTGAAAGGTGAACGCGGCCGAAAAGCGGGCCGCCCGCACCACGTCCAGCGTGGCCGCGAAGTCCTCTTCGGTCTCACCGGGGAACCCGACGATCAGGTCGGTGGTGATGGCGGCGTGCGGCATGGCGGCCCGGACCCGGTCGATGATGCCGAGGTAGCGCTCGGCGCGGTACGAGCGCCGCATCGCGCGCAGCACCCGGTCCGACCCGGACTGCAGCGGCATGTGCAGGGCGGGGCAGACATTGGGCGTCTGCGCCATGGCCTCGATGACGTCGTCGGTGAATTCGGCCGGGTGCGGCGAGGTGAACCGCACCCGCTCCAGCCCGTCGATGTCGCCGCAGGCCCGCAGCAGGCGGGCGAAGGCGCCGCGGTCCCGCGGCAGCGCCGGGTCGGCGAAGGACACCCCGTAGGCGTTGACGTTCTGGCCCAGCAGCGTGACCTCGAGCACGCCGTCGGCCACCAGTGACCTGACCTCGGCCAGGATGTCGTCCGGGCTGCGGTCGACCTCCTTGCCCCGCAGCGACGGGACGATGCAGAACGTGCAGCTGTTGTTGCATCCGACCGAGATGGAAACCCAAGCGGCATAGGCGGATTCGCGAGCGCTGGGCAGTGACGACGGAAACTCCTGCAGCGCCTCGGCGATTTCCACCTGGGCGACCTGGTTGTGCCGGGCCCGCTCCAGCAGGGTGGGCAGCGACCCGATGTTGTGCGTGCCGAAGATGACGTCGACCCAGGGCGCCTTGCGCAGCAGCGCGTCGCGGTCCTTTTGGGCCAGGCAGCCGCCGACGGCGATCTGCATCTCGGGATTGCCGCGCTTGCGGGGCGCCAAGTGGCTGAGGTTGCCGTACAGCTTGTTGTCGGCGTTCTCCCGGACCGCGCAGGTGTTGAACACGACGACGTCGGCGTCGGCACCCTCGGCCGCGCGTCGGTATCCGGCCGCTTCCAGCAGGCCCGCCAACCGCTCCGAGTCGTGGACGTTCATCTGGCAGCCGTAGGTGCGGACTTGGTAGGTGCGCGCCGGCGCGGCGTCCGCCGCCACGGTCTCTCGCACCATCGAAGTCACCCGGCCATGGTACGGCGGCCGGTCGGCACGCGAGAAACCGCACGTCAGGGCTAGACCCGGCGCCGCTCCCGCTCGGCGGCCAGCTCGGCGAAGACGACCTCGCACGCCATGTTCTGGCTGTAGCCACGGCGCGCCAGCATCCCCACCAGCCTGCGGGTCACCCGGGCATCGTCGTCGTTCAGCGTTTCCCGGCGCAGCTTGGACCGGACCAACTGCTCCGCCCGGTCCCGCTCGGCGCCGGCGTCGATCCCGGCGAGCACCGAGGTGATCACGTCGTTGTCGATGCCCTTGGTGTGCAGTTCGGCGGCCAAGGCGCGCTTGCTTTTCCCGGCGTGGGTCCGGCGGGACTGCACCCACTGCTGGGCGAAGTCGGCGTCGTCGATCAGGCCGACGGAGGCCAACCGGTCGAGCACCCGCGCACTGACGTCGTCGGGATAGCCGCGCTTGGCCAGCCGGCCGCGCAGTTCGGCGCGGGTGCGCGCTCTCGCGGTGAGCAGGCGCAGGCACAGCGCTCGCGCCTGCTCCTCGCGGGAGGGCTCAGAAGTCGACGGGGGCGGGCAGGACGCTGTCATCGGACAAGCCATCGGTCACGACCGCGCCAATGCCGAGCTTTTCCTTGATCTTCTTCTCGATCTCGTTGGCGACTTCGTCGTTTTCCTTCAGGAACGTGCGGGCGTTCTCCTTGCCCTGGCCGAGTTGCTCGCCTTCATAGGTGAACCAGGAGCCGGACTTGCGGATGAAGCCCTGCTCCACGCCCATGTCGATCAGCGAGCCTTCCCGGCTGACCCCCTGGCCGTAGAGGATGTCGAACTCGGCCTGCTTGAAGGGCGGCGCCACCTTGTTCTTGACGATCTTGACCCGGGTGCGGTTACCGACCGCGTTGGTGCCGTCCTTGAGCGTCTCGATCCGGCGCACGTCCATGCGCACCGACGCGTAGAACTTCAACGCCTTTCCACCCGTGGTGGTTTCGGGGCTGCCGAACATCACCCCGATCTTCTCGCGCAACTGGTTGATGAAGATCGCGGTGGTGCCCGAATTGTTCAGCGCGCCAGTCATTTTGCGCAGCGCCTGGCTCATCAGCCGGGCCTGCAGCCCGACGTGGCTGTCGCCCATCTCGCCTTCGAGCTCGGCGCGCGGCACCAGCGCGGCCACCGAGTCGATGACCAGGATGTCCAGCGCGCCGGAGCGGATCAGCATGTCGGCGATCTCGAGGGCCTGCTCCCCCGTGTCGGGCTGGCTGACCAGCAGGGAATCGGTGTCCACGCCGAGCTTCTTGGCGTACTCCGGGTCCAGGGCGTGCTCGGCGTCGATGAAGGCGGCGACGCCGCCGGCGGCTTGGGCGTTGGCCACCGCGTGCAGGGCGACCGTGGTCTTACCCGAGGATTCCGGGCCGTAGATCTCCACGACCCGGCCACGGGGCAGCCCGCCGATGCCCAGGGCCACGTCCAGCGCGATGGATCCGGTGGGGATGATCGAAATCGGCTGACGCGTCTCGTCGCCGAGACGCATCACCGAGCCTTTGCCGTAGCTCTTTTCGATCTGGGCCATCGCCAGTTCGAGAGCCTTCTCGCGGTCGGGGGCTTGCGCCATGGTGTCTCTCCTATAGTCGGTGTTCGTCTGACCGGTATCGGTCGGTTGGCGGTGACACTAGAGAAGGCCACCGACAAGTTGACTGGCCGAACGCTCACCACACTAGCCGAACAGGTGTTCGATTCAAGTTCGACACGCCGTTGCGCCCCGGCGCGTGTGGCAACATCGGCGATCGAAAGGCGCCGACGGGCCTCTTCGGGGCGGATCCCCCCGAGAGGCGGTCGCGAACCCATGGACATCTCCCCCCAGCTGGCCGAAACGGCTTCCTACGGAGGCTTTTTCGCGCTGACCGTGGGTGGGGACCCGGCGGGATGGCATCCGGTCGCGCGGTCCTACGCCGACGGCTGCGCCGACCTGATCGACGCCACCGCCCGCCGCTACCACACGACGGACCTGCGGATCGGCGCGTCGCTGGTCCACCTCGCCCACGCCACCCGGCTGTGGTCACCGGTGCTCGCCTGCGCGATCGGCCACGGCGTCGTCCCCGACCTCGATGAACTGCAACGCGCCGACGACGACGCCCGGTTACGACTGCCCAGGCCCGTCGGGCAGCCCGTCGATTCGCACGACGCGCTGTACCGGGTGGTCGTCGAAGAACACCTGCAACCGCTCGCCGCCGGCCTGCGGGTCAACCTGGCGCCCGCCCTGCTCGCGGGCAACATCGCCTCCGCGCTGGTGGGCGCCGCACGGGCCCTGGTGGCGGCGCGGCCCGACCTGCACCGCAAGACCACCGAGCTGACCGGGTCGCTGCTGGACACCGGCGTGCTGGCCGGATCCGGTGTCATCACCGGCCCGCAGCTGGGATCCGGCGCCGCAGCTGCTGCCTCTTCTATCGGCTGCCCGCGGGTTCGCTGTGCGGTGATTGCGTGCTGCACCGGGTGCCGGGATAGGCCGCTCGGGCGCGGGCCTCGTTTGTCGTTGCCCGGTCGGGGTACGTGAGCACCATGTCCTCAGCCGCAACCCCGTCCCTGCGCGCCATCGCGTTGGTCTGCTCGTTGAAGAAGAGCCCGGCGCCGTCCAGCAGCGAACTGCTCGCCGACCAGTTGCTCGATCAGCTGCGCAGCGCGGGCGTCGAGGGTGAGAAGGTGCGCTGCGTGGACCTGGCGCTGCTGCCCGGGGTCGAGGCGGACATGGGTCCCGGCGACGAGTGGCCGGCGCTGCTGGACAAGATCAAATCGGCGGACATCGTCATCGTGTCGACGCCCACCTGGGTCGGCCACGATCTTGTGCGCCCCGTCCTCGTTGCCCACGACCGCGGCCAGCGCCACCTTGCCCACCATCGCCGGTCGGCCCGCGTCGTCGGTGTCGGACAGCTCGGCATCGAGGCGCTCCAGGACGCGCTGGGCGACGCTGGACATGTG
>NZ_LZKY01000245.1:0-549 GCF_001673055.1 Mycobacterium sp. 1245801.1 | reverse complement strand
ACCCACTCGCCGCGATGCCGAAAACCCGACGCGGTCGAACCGGTGTCCACGGGCACCACCGCGCCCCGTTGCGGCGCTGGCCTACTCCATCGCCTGGCGGGGGCGGCGCTGGTGGAGCCGGCGGGTCCCGCTGGTCGCGGCGGTCGGCGCTGTCACCGGCGCCGCGACGCACTGGTACTACAGCACCCTCGGGCTGGCCAGCGAACCGCCGCCATGGCAAATGTGGCTGTGGACCACGTTGGCGGGCTCGGCCGTCGCGGTCGCAGTCGCCAGCTGGCGCCGCGCCGGGTGGTGGCGACGCAATGTGTGCGTGTTCGCGGCATCGTTCTGCCTGTTGAGCGCGGGCCTGACCATCAACGCGTGGCTGGGATATTTTCCGACCGTCTCCGCCGCCTGGGGCCAGCTGACCAATGGACCGCTGCCGGACCAGACCGATTTGCGCGCCGCCTACACCGCCAGGTCCAAAGGCGTTGCGCCGCAACGGGGCGCGGTGGTGCCCGTGGACACCGGTTCGACCGCGTCGGGTTTTCGGCATCGCGGCGAGTGGGT
>NZ_LZKY01000244.1:0-525 GCF_001673055.1 Mycobacterium sp. 1245801.1 | reverse complement strand
TGGCCGACATTCCCGGCGTCGTCGACCCCGAGGCCGCGCGCAGCGCGATCGCCAAGATCGAGGGCGCCGCCGGGGCCCGGGCGCAGGACGCTTCGGCCGCGGCAACGGCCGTCGACGAGCCCGCGCCGGTGGAGAACCGGGCCGCCGCCGCGGTGCGTGCGGCCGTGCAGTCCAAGCACGCGCTGGCCATCGACTACTACTCCGCCTCCCACGACACCCTGACCAGCCGGGTCGTCGACCCCATCCGGGTGCTGCTGATCGGCGGCCACAGCTACCTGGAGGCCTGGTCGCGCGAGGCCGAGGGCGTTCGGCTGTTCCGCTTCGACCGGATCGTCGACGCCAGCGAGCTCGATGAGCCGGCCGCGCCGCCCGAGCCCGCCCTGCACGCGCCGCCGGACACCTCGCTGTTCGACGGCGACCCGGCGCTGCCGTCGGCCAGCCTGCGCGTGGCCCCGGCGGCGTCCTGGATGTTCGAGTACTACCCGATGCGCGACGTGCGCGAGCTGCCGGACGGATCCTGCGAGG
>NZ_LZKY01000243.1:0-601 GCF_001673055.1 Mycobacterium sp. 1245801.1 | reverse complement strand
TGCATGTTTGACGAAGACCGGCAGGCCCAGCCGCTCGCACTCCTCGGGGCGCAGCCTGGAACGCGACGGGCGCAGCACCGCGTAGTCACCGACCGGCAATCCCTCGGCGGCGAACAGCTTCTTGGTGAATTCCTTGTCCATGCCGGCCGCGCTGGCCAGCACACCGGCCCCCACGTAGGGCACACCGGCGAGCTCCAGCAGGCCCTGGATCGTGCCGTCCTCGCCGTAGGGGCCGTGCAGCACCGGAAAGACCACGTCGACCGACGCTAAGACCTCGGTGGCGCCGGGCGCCAGGGACACCAACTGGCCGCTGCGCCGGGGATCGGCGGGTAGCGCCAGTTCGGTGCCCGATGCGGCGGTCACCTCGGGCAGTTTCCGGTCGGTGATCGCCAGCGCGGCCGGATCACCGTCGGTGAGCACCCACGACCCCTCCGGGGTGATGCCGATCGCGACCACGTCGAACCGATCCGGATCCAGGTTGCGCAGAATGCTGCCCGCCGAGACGCACGAGATGGCGTGCTCGTTGCTGCGCCCGTCGCGTTCCAGGCTGCGCCCCGAGGAGTGCGAGCGGCTGGGCCTGCCGGTCTTCGTCAAACCCGCG
>NZ_LZKY01000242.1:0-1103 GCF_001673055.1 Mycobacterium sp. 1245801.1 | reverse complement strand
CGTGACGAACCGCCCCGGCCGCAACGCCGAGGCCACCAGATCCGACATTTTGACAGCCGGACGCGAAATATTCTCTCAATTCCAGTATTCCGATGTTACCGGTCTGCAGATCTGTGAACATGCAGGCGTCACTCGTGGAGCTCTGCAGCATCACTTCGGAAGCAAGCTGGGATTGTTTATGGCCGTCTTCGAAGGCCTCCAACACGAGGTCTATCTGCTAACAGTAGATGCGATCAAACGAAAAGACGAGCCCTGGCAACGCATTCGAGCCGGCATCACAGCATTTCTAGACGCTTGCACCCAACCCGCGTACCAAATGGTAGTGCTCAAAGAAGGCCCCGCCGCGATCGGCTGGGAACGCTGGCGAGAGCTCGACGCGGACTACTACGGCAACTTGACTCGCGAATTCGCCGCTACGCTGGCTCCGGCCGGAGCTAGCAATTACACATCGACCATGGTGGTGGCCACCATGCGCGGCGCATTGAACGAACTTTCTTGGGAAATCGCCCAATCCGTCGATCCCGTAACAGCGCGCCACCATGCCCTAGCCATCATCGATTGCCTTCTGAGCAAGGCCTGTGAGTCGCCGCAGGTGACCCACACTGGCGCGATACCCGATCGCATCGGCATCCGGCAATTGCGAATCGATCTCGGCAACTACATCGACCGCGTCGCGGCCGGCGAAACCATCGACGTGACCCGCCGCGGACGGGTCGTGGCGCGCCTGCAGCAGCCCACGAACTGACGGCGGCCACCCGAGCCAGCTCTTCACAGCAATAGCCAGCCAAACTTCGCGCCGCAAACACCCCGTGTGAACGGTGAGGGAACGGATCCCCACGACCTGCGCTCGACAGGCCGGAAAAGCCAGCACGACTAGGGCATCGACAGCTTGGTCAGACCGGTTAGCTCGTCGCCTCGCGTAAGCGTTTCAAGCTAACGCGCCGGGGCGGCGTCGTCGCGCGTTCGCCCGGTTTCCGCCCCTTCGAGGTATTGTCGGTTGCATCGCGTCTTTTGTCGGCCCGTGTGCGCTTCGGCTTATTAGCGGGTGTGGGGGGCGGTGTTGGGCGGAAACTGTATAAGAGCTTATCGATGACAGTCAGGGC
>NZ_LZKY01000241.1:0-60799 GCF_001673055.1 Mycobacterium sp. 1245801.1 | reverse complement strand
ACTTCCCGCCGTTCTCCACCGGCGAGACCGGCCGGGTGGGCTCGCCCAAGCGGCGCGAGATCGGGCACGGCGCCCTGGCCGAGCGGGCCCTGATCCCGGTGCTGCCCGGCGTCGAGGAGTTCCCCTACGCCATCCGTCAGGTGTCCGAGGCGTTGGGTTCCAACGGCTCAACGTCGATGGGTTCGGTCTGTGCGTCCACCCTGTCGCTGCTCAACGCCGGTGTGCCGCTCAGGGCGCCGGTGGCCGGCATCGCGATGGGGCTGGTCTCCGACGACGTCGAGATCGACGGTCGCACCGAGCGCCGCTTCGTCACCCTGACCGACATCCTGGGCGCCGAGGACGCGTTCGGCGACATGGACTTCAAGTGCGCCGGCACCAAGGACTTCGTCACCGCGCTGCAGCTGGACACCAAGCTCGACGGCATCCCGTCGCAGGTGCTGGCGGGCGCGCTGGGGCAGGCCAAGGACGCCCGGCTGACCATCCTCGAGGTCATGGCCGAGGCCATCGACGCACCCGACGAGATGAGCCCCTACGCGCCGCGGGTCACCACCATCAAGGTCCCGGTGGACAAGATCGGCGAGGTCATCGGCCCCAAGGGCAAGGTGATCAACGCGATCACCGAGGAGACCGGCGCGCAGATCTCCATCGAGGACGACGGCACCGTGTTCGTCGGCGCCACCGACGGGCCCTCGGCGCAGGCCGCGATCGACCGGATCAACGCCATCGCCAACCCGCAGTTGCCGACGGTCGGCGAGCGGTTCCTCGGAACCGTGGTCAAGACAACGGATTTCGGTGCGTTCGTGTCGCTGCTGCCCGGCCGTGACGGCCTGGTGCACATCTCCAAGCTCGGTAAGGGCAAGCGGATCGCGAAGGTCGAGGACGTGGTGAACGTCGGCGACAAGCTGCGCGTGGAGATCGCCGACATCGACAAGCGCGGCAAGATCTCGCTGGTTCTGGTGGAGGAAGACAACTCGGCTCCCGCCGATGCTCCGGCGGCCGCACCTGCCGATGCCGCGACGGCGAGCAGCTGACTCGTCGACCGGGACGCGTCCCGGTCGGGCCGGCGCTTTGCGCCGGGGCGAGGCCGCTGAGGCGGAATCGGCACCCCAGGCCGCGCTGCGGCGCAGCACGCTGCCGGGCGGCTTGCGGGTGGTCACCGAATACCTGCCCTCGGTGCGCTCCGCGTCGGTCGGGGTCTGGGTCGGCGTCGGCTCGCGCGACGAAGGTGCGACGGTGGCCGGGGCCGCGCACTTCCTCGAGCACCTGCTGTTCAAGTCGACCCCCAGCCGCACGGCGGTGGACATCGCGCAGGCGATGGACGCCGTCGGGGGAGAGTTGAACGCGTTCACCGCCAAGGAGCACACCTGCTACTACGCGCACGTGCTCGACAGTGATCTGGCCCTGGCCGTCGACCTGGTCGCCGACGTGGTGCTCAACGGCTGCTGCGCGGCCAGCGACGTCGAGCTGGAACGCGACGTGGTCCTCGAAGAGATCGCCATGCGCGACGACGACCCCGAGGACGCACTCGGCGATATGTTCCTGTCCGCGCTCTTCGGTGACCATCCGGTGGGCCGTCCGGTCATCGGCACCGCGCAGTCGGTGACGTCGATGACGCGAAACCAGCTGCACTCGTTTCATGTCCGGCGCTACACGCCGGAGCGGATGGTGGTCGCGGTGGCCGGCAATGTCGACCACGACGAGGTGGTGGCGCTGGTGCGCGAGCACTTCGGGCCGCATCTGGTCCGCGGGCGCGACCCGATCGCGCCGCGCAAGGGGTCCGGCCGGGTCACCGGCCGTCCCGTCCTGATGCTGGGCAACCGGGACGCCGAGCAGGCCCACGTGTCGCTGGGCGTGCGCACGCCCGGGCGCGGCTGGGAGCACCGGTGGGCGCTGTCGGTGCTCAACACCGCGCTGGGCGGCGGCCTGAGTTCGAGGTTGTTCCAGCAGGTTCGCGAGCTGCGCGGGCTGGCCTACTCGGTCTACTCGACGGTGGACGTCTTCGCCGACAGCGGTGCGCTGTCGGTGTATGCGGCCTGCCAGCCGGAACGCTTTGCCGAGGTGATGGCGGTGACCAGCGCCGTGCTCGAATCCGTGGCGCGCGACGGCATCACCGAGTCGGAATGCCGCATCGCCAAAGGATCGCTGCGCGGCGGGCTGGTGCTCGGCCTGGAGGATTCCAGCTCGCGGATGAGCCGGTTGGGCCGCAGCGAGCTCAACTACGGCAGACACCGCAGCATCGAGCACACGCTGCAGCAGATCGATCGGGTGACCGTCGAGGAGGTCAACGCGGTGGCCCGCCGGCTGCTCGGACAGCGCTACGGCGCCGCGGTTCTGGGCCCCTACGCCGCCAAACGGTCACTGCCCCAACAACTTCGGGCGATGGTAGGCTAGCTCAAATGTCCGCCTCCTCACTCGCGCCGTGCCGGCGCTCGCCGTCGACGGACTAGCCGAATGGTACTGGGCTTCTGGGACATCATGGTGCCCATCGTGGGCGCCCCCATGGCCGGCGGGCCCGGCACTCCCGCATTGGCCGCGGCGGTGTCCAATGCGGGTGGGCTCGGTTTCGTCCCCGGCGGGCACCGCAGCGCCGAGCAGTTCGCCGACGACATCGCGGCGGCGCGCAAGGCCACCACCGGCCCGCTCGGGGTGAATCTGTTTGTGCCCCAGCCCAGCGTCGCCGATTGGGTGGCCCTGCACTACTACGCGGCCGAACTCGAAGAAATCGCCGAGCATTACCAGGTGGAGGTGGGTCACCCGCAGCACGGCGATGACGACGAGTGGGAGCAGAAGCTCGAGGTGGTGGCCGACGTCCGGCCCGAGCTGGTGTCGTTCACCTTCGGTGTGCCGCCGCCCGATGTGATCCGGCGGCTGGGCGCGCTGGGCCTGCTGGTGATGGTCACCGTGACATCGGCCTACGAAGCGGGAGTGGCTGTCGCGGCCGGGGCGGACAGCCTGGTGGTCCAGGGTCCCGCCGCGGGCGGGCACCGCGGCACGTTCGCCCCCGACATGGAACCCGCGAACGAGTCGCTGCACCAGCTCATCGATCGCATCCGGCACGCCCACGACGTCCCGATCGTCGCCGCGGGCGGGCTGGGCACCGCCGACGAGGTCGGGGCGGCGCTGCGCAGGGGAGCGGTGGCGGCCCAGGTCGGCACCGCGTTGCTGCTGGCCGACGAGGCGGGCACCAACGCGGCGCACCGCGTCGCCCTGAAGAACCCGCTGTTCGCGACGACCGTTGTCACGCGGGCGTTTTCGGGCCGCTACGCGCGCGGGCTGGAGAACGACTTCACCCGGATGCTCGATCACGTGGCGCCGCTGGGCTACCCCGAGGTCAACCAGATGACCTCACCGATCCGGGAAGCGGCCGCCGCCATGGAAGACCCCAACGGGATGGCGCTGTGGGCGGGGACCTCGTTCAAGCACGCGTGCGCCGGCCCCGCCGCGGACATCATCGCCCGCCTCGCGGCCACCAGTTAGCCCAGAACGCCGGCCGGGTCGGTGAACGGCAGGCCGAGGTCGGTGGCCACCTGCCCGGACAGCAAGGCGCCGTCGTGCGTCGAAAGGCCTTTGGCCAGAGCATGATCCGATCGGCATGCGGCCTGCCAGCCCCGGTCGGCGAGCGCCAGCACGTAGGGCATGGTCGCGTTGGTCAGCGCGACCGTCGAGGTCTTGGGCACCGCGCTGGGCATGTTGGCCACGCAGTAGAAAACCGTGTCGTGCACCGCGAAGGTGGGATCATCGTGCGTGGTCGGCCGGGAGTCCTCGAAGCAGCCGCCCTGGTCGATCGAGATGTCGACCAGCACTGCGCCCGATTTCATCTGCGAGACAAGGGAATTCGAGATCAGCTTGGGCGCCTTGGCGCCGGGCAGTAGCACGGCGCCGATGACTAGGTCGGCGCGCTTGACGGTGCCCTCCAAATCGTAGGCCGACGAGTAGCGGGTGCGGACCTGGCCGCCGAACTCCGCATCGAGCAGCCGCAGCTTGTTGATGTTGACGTCGAGAACCGTGACTGCCGCACCCATCCCGCCGGCGACCCGCGCGGCGTTATAGCCGGCGGTCCCCGCGCCGACGACCACGACGTCGGCGGGTTTGACGCCCGGCACGCCGCCCATCAGTACCCCGCGCCCGCCGTGGGTCCGCATCAGGTGATAGGCGCCCACCTGAGCCGACAGCCGGCCGGCGACCTCGCTCATCGGGGCCAGCAACGGCAGCGTGCCGTCGGCGGCTTGGACCGTCTCGTAGGCGATCGACGTCGTCCCGGATGCCAACAGCGCCTCGGTGCACGCCCGCGACGCGGCCAGATGCAGGTAGGTGAACAGGATCTGGTTGCGCCGCAACAGGTCATACTCGGTCGGTACCGGCTCTTTGACCTTGAGCAGCAGATCGGCATCGCCCCAGACCTGCTCGGCCGTGTCCGCCAGTTCGGCCCCGGCGGCCTTGAACTCGGCATCGGAGATCGCCGACCCCTCCCCGGCGCCGGCCTGCACCAGCACGTCATGGCCGCGGCGGGTCAGCTCGGCGACACCGGCGGGGGTGATGGCCACCCGAAACTCGTTGGTCTTGGTCTCGGTCGGTACGCCGACTCGCATGATCGCCCCTCGGTTGCCGGTTCACCGTCAAGTGTGAAGAAAGTTCGTAAGCGGCGCAAAAGCTGGGTGTTTGCTGGATATGATCGGCGAATGAGTGACCCGTGCGTGACGGCCACCGTGCGGATCGGGGCCCGGCCCGACGAGGTGTACCGGCTCATCACCGACCTGCCCACGCTGGCCGAGCTGGCCGAGGAAGCGGTGGCGATGGAATGGCGCAAAGGCGACGCGGTGCGGCCGGGCGCGGTGTTCGTCGGCCACAACCGCAGCGGCAGCCGGCGCTGGAGCACCAAGTGCACGGTCACCGACGCCGAACCGGGCCGCCGCTTCGCATTCGACGTGAGCCACACCATCTTTCCGGTCGCCCGCTGGCAATACGACATCGTCGCGGCCGACGGCGGATGTGAGGTCACCGAAAGCACCTGGGACCGCAGGCCCGGGTGGTTCCGCAAGGTCGCCGGCAAGGCCACCGGCGTCAGCGATCGGGTGACCGCCAACACTGAGCACATCCGGCTCACGCTGCAGCGCCTCAAGCAGCGCGCCGAAACCGACTAGCCCACGAACCACCGGAGTGTTTCGATGACGCGACGCGACCCAGCCGTAGCCGTCATCGGAGCGGGCATGTCCGGACTGTGCGTCGCAATCACCTTGCTGCGCAACGGTATCAGCGATGTGACCGTTTATGAGAAGGCCGACGAGGTGGGCGGCACCTGGCGGGATAACACCTATCCGGGGCTGGTCTGCGACATCCCCTCGCGCATCTACCAATACAGCTTTGCCCGCAACCCCGACTGGTCGCACCTGTTCTCGCCCGGCGGCGAAATCCAGGCCTATTTCCGTGACATCGCCGACCGTTACGGGTTGCGGAGGCGGATTCGGTTCGGCACCGAGATCGTCCACGCCCGTTTCGACGACGGCCGGTGGGTGGTGCGCACCGCTGCCGGGGAGGGATTCAAGGTCGACTTCTTGATCTCGGCCACCGGCGTGCTGCATCACCCGCGACTGCCAACGATTCCGGGCTTGGATGCCTTCGGCGGCAATGTGTTTCACTCGGCGCGCTGGGATCACGGCGTCGACGTGGGTGGGCGCCGGGTCGCGGTGGTCGGCAACGGGTCGACGGGCGTGCAGCTGGTGTGCGGGCTGGCCGGGGTGGCCGGCCAGGTCACGCTGTTCCAGCGCACGGCGCAATGGGTGCTGCGGCTGGCCAACCCGCGCTACAGCGGCTTCACCGGGATCACCCGGCGCAAGATGCCGTGGCTCGACGGGTTGGCGTACCGCATCTACAGCCTGGGCTACGACTACTTCGCGGTCGGACTGACCAAGCCGGGCCTGCGCCGCAAGATCATGGCGGCGCTGTGCCGCGCCAGCCTCTGGGAAATCCGCGATCCCGAGTTGCGGCGGGCCCTGACCCCCGACTACACGCCGGCCTGCAAACGACTGGTGATGTCGAACGGCTTCTACCGGGCGATGCAGCGCGACGACGTCGAGCTGGTGACGGCGGGCATCGACCATGTCGATGAGCGCGGCATCGTCACCGCCGACGGGGTCCTCCACGAGGTGGACGTCATCGTGCTCGCCACCGGATTCGACACCCACGCGTTCTTCCGGCCGATGGAGCTGATCGGGCGTGACGGCATCCGCGCCGACGACGTCTGGCGCGACGGGCCGCGGGCCTACCAGACCGTGGCGCTGTCCGGCTTCCCCAACTTCTTCATGATGCTGGGGCCGCACAGCCCGGTGGGGAACCTGGCGCTGACGACGGTGGCCGAATCGCAGGCCGACCACATCGTGGGCTGGATCGAGCGCTGGCGCCGCCGTGAATTCGACACGGTGGAGCCGGCGGCCGCGGCGACCGAGCGGTTCAACGCGACGCTGCGCGCCGCGATGCCGGACACCGTGTGGACCACCGGCTGCAACAGCTGGTACCTCAACAACGACGGCGTGCCCGAGGTGTGGCCCCTCACGCCGGCCGAACACCGCCGGATGCTGGCGAACCCCGAACCCGGCCAGTACGACCTGCGCCGGCACGCCGCGGCCCGCTGAGGAACCGCGCCAAAGAACCCAGTACCGGCGGTTTCGCATATCTGGGTCGCGTCCCTATACTTGGGACGCGCCGCAAGGCGGGCGGCGCCCACTGCAAGACCGTGGTCGAGGGCTAAACGCCGAGGTAGGGGGCATGATGCTGACCATCGACGACCAGGCAGCGGGTCCGCACGACGCGTCGCTGGACCACGAGCGACTGGTGCTCGAGGCGCGCGATGTCGACTTCGACTGGTCGCAGCTGCCGTTCCACTACGTGCCGGGTGAGCCGTTCGCCACCCACGTCCTCAACGTGCTGCACCTGCTGCTGCCGGCCGGCGAAGAGTTCTTCGTCGAGGTGTTCAAGCAGACGCTGCCGCTGATCAAGGACGACCAGCTGCGGCTGGATGTGCAGGGCTTCATCGGCCAGGAGGCCGTGCATTCGCAGGCGCACGCGAAGGTGCTCGCCCACTTCGCCGCGCGCGACATCGACCTGACGCCCTACACCGGCCAGATCAAGTGGCTGTTCGACAAGCTGCTGGGGCCCCGGCCGCACTGGAGCGAGCGCCGCCGGCAGAGCTGGCTGCTCGAGCAGGTTTCGCTCGTGTCGGCCATCGAGCACTACACCGCCATCCTGGGGGAGTGGATCCTCGACTCGCCGGCTCACGACCAGATCGGCACCGATCCGGTGATGCTCGACATGCTGCGCTGGCACGGCGCCGAAGAGGTCGAACACAAGGCGGTGGCCTTCGACACCATGAAGCACCTACAGGCCGGCTATTGGCGGCAGGTGCGCGCCCAACTGGTCGTGACGCCCGCCATGCTGCTGCTGTGGATTCGCGGCGTGCGGTTCATGTACTCGCTTGATCCCCAGCTGCCGCCGCGCACCAAGCCGCGCTGGCGCGACTACTTCTCCGCCGCGCGCCGCGGCCTGGTGCCTGGCCCGCTGCGGTTCGTCCGCGCCATCGGCAACTACTACCGGCCCGGCTTCCACCCCTCGCAGCTCGGCGGGCTGGGGCTCGCCGTCGACTACCTGGCCGTCTCACCCGCCGCGCGCGCCTCGCACTGATGACTGTCACCTCGACCATCACTGCCAGCGACGGCGTCACGCTGGCCGTGCACCGGTACACCGACATCGACCCGGCGCGGCCGACCATCCTGGCGATTCACGGATTTCCCGATAACCACCATGTCTGGGACGGCGTGGCGCACGAGCTGGCCGGCAAGCCCTACAACGTCGTGGCCTACGACGTGCGCGGGGCCGGCGAATCCGCCCGTCCCGCAAAGAGATCCGGATACCTTCTCGCGCAACTGGTCTGCGATATCAGTGCGGTGATCGACAGCCTCGGCGTCGGGCCGGTGCACCTGCTGGCCCACGACTGGGGGTCGATCCAAGCATGGGCGGCCGTCACCGACGCCTCGGTGATGGGCAAAGTCGCTTCCTTCACCTCGATCTCGGGCCCGCACCTGACCTATGCCGGCGCGTTCCTGCGCTCGGCGCGCACCCCGCGCGCGGCGGCCCGCGTCATCCGGCAATTGATCTCGTCGGGCTACATCGCTTTCTTTTTGTGCCCGGGCGTGCCGGAGCTGTCCTTTCGCTCCCGGGTCGGCGTGAAAGTCGTTGAGGCTCTTGAGGGTATCGGCCGGTCGAGCACGCTCAGCCAGCGCCACGACACCAGGCGTTCGATCACCGATTATGTGCACGGGCTCGATCTGTACCGGCAGAACATGCCGGCGCCGATGTTGACGCCCGGCCGCCCGCTCCCCGAGACCTCCGTCGCGGTCCAGACGTTGGTTCCGCGCCGGGACGTCTTCGTGACCCCCGCGCTGCAGCGGTTCACCGGCGCAATCCCCAAGGGCGGCAGGGTGGTCGAGATCGAGGGTGGGCACTGGGTGGTGACATCACGCCCCGACGTCATCGCCCGGCTGACGACCGAGTGGGTCGACCGCAGCGTCGCCGGCGCGACCAGCGCCGGTGCGACCGAGGTGCGTGGCGAGCGGCGCGAGGTGCGCGGCAAACTGGCCCTGGTCACCGGCGGCGGGGCCGGGATCGGCCGGGCCACGGCGGTGGAGCTGGCCCGGCACGGTGCCCGCAAGATCGTGCTCGTCGATCGTGATCTGGCCGCGGCCAACGAGACCGCCGACGCGGTGCGCGCCGCGTGCGCCGACGCTCCGGTATACCAGGTCGACGTCAGCGACGAGGCCGCCATGAACGCCCTTGCCGCGCAGGTGCGCAACGAACACGGCGTGGTCGACATCCTGGTGAACAACGCCGGGATCGGCATGGCGGGCCGGTTCCTGGAGACGAGCTCGGCGAATTGGGAAGACATCATGGGCGTCAACGTCCGCGGCGTCATCTCGGGCAGCCGGGCGTTCGGGGCGCAGATGGTCGAGCGTGGCGAGGGCGGAACGATCATCAACGTGGCATCGGCGGCGGCGTTCCTGCCGTCGAAATCCATGGTCGCCTACAGCACCACCAAGGCGGCCGTGCTGGCGCTCAGCGAATCGTTGCGCGCCGACTTCGCCGACGAGGGGATCGGCGTCACCGCGGTGTGCCCGGGATTCGTCAACACCAACATCGCCAAGAACACCATCTACGCCGGGATGACCGCCGACCAGCAGGAGCGGGCGCGGGGCAAGGCCGACGCCGCCTACCGACGCCGCAACTTCACCCCCGAGGCGACCGCCAAGGCGATCGTCAAGGCCGTCAAGACGGGTCCGGCCGTGTTGCCGATCGCCGCGGAGTCACGCATCGGCTACGCGATGCGGCGGATCAGCCCCGGGGCTATCCGATTGTTCGCGCGCTTGGACATTCGGCAGAAGTAGGGACTGTTTCGGTGCCGGAAAGCATTTGGGCCAGCAGGCCCGCCGACCTGTACGGGCGGCGCCAGCACGACCGCTTCGGGTCGCTGTTGTGGGGCGTGCGGGCGGTGTTCGAAGGGTTCGCCTCGGTTTCCCGGTGGTCGCCGTCGCGGGTGCGGCCCGTGCAGCGCAAGATGACTGCGGTGGTGACCAAGCGCGAACTCGCCGCGCCGGACGTCGTCGCGCTGACCCTGGCCGACCCCGACGGGGGGTTGCTTCCGTCCTGGACGCCCGGCGGACACATCGACATTCTGCTGCCCTCGGGCCGGCGCCGGCAGTACTCGTTGTGCGGTCCTCCCGGCCGCCGCACCGATTACCGGATCGCCGTGCGCCGCATCGCCGACGGCGGAGGCGGATCCATCGAGATGCACGAGTCCTTCGACGTGGGCGACACATGCGAGTTCGAAGGGCCGCGCAATGCGTTCTACTTCGGCACCGCCGAGCGCGAGGTGTTGTTCGTCATCGGTGGCATCGGGGTGACGCCCATCCTGCCGATGATCCGGGTGGCTGCGCAGCGCGGCATCGATTGGCGCGCAGTCTATTCCGGCCGCAGCCGCGAGTACATGCCGCTGCTCGACGAGGTCGTGTCGCAGGGGCCGGATCGCGTGACGGTGTGGGCCGACGACGAGCGCGGCCGCTTCGCCACCGTGGTGGAGCTGCTGGCCGGAGCGGGACCGGCGACCGCCGTCTACGTGTGCGGGCCCAGCGCCATGCTGGAGGCCGTCCGGATCGCCCGCAACGAACATGCCGGTGCTCCACTGCATTACGAGCGGTTCAGTCCGGCACCCGTCGTCGACGGGGCCCCGTTCGAATTGGAGCTTGCGCGATCACGGCAGGTGCTCGCGGTGCCGGCGAATCGGACGGCGCTCGATGTCATGCTGGATCGGGATCCGACCACGCCCTACTCGTGCCGACAGGGATTCTGCGGGACCTGCAGGGTCAAAGTGCTTGCCGGACAGGTGGATCACCGCGGCCGTGCCGCGACGGGCTCGGAAGAAATGCAGGGCGGCATGCTGGTGTGCGTCTCGCGGGCCGACGGCGAGCGAATCGTCATCGACGCCTGAGGCGGCGCTGCCTTACGGCCGGGACTGTTCGAGGTAGGCGGCCAGCGCGTTGGTCAGGCCCCGGCGCGCCATGTCGAGGTCGGCATAGGAACCCAGCTGACGTTCCGACACCAGCCCGCGCATCGCGCCGGGGATCAGGGCGGCGACCTCGCGGACCCGATCCGGATCGACGGCCAAATCGGCGAACGCGTGCTGGCAGGTTTCCAGCCAGCTCTTGCCCCAGGAGAACAGCTCGGCGGCCGTGCGCGGGTAAAGCCGCTCGAGCTCGTCGGGATCACGCGGCAGCGCGGCCCGCAGGTTCTCGATCGCGCGTGAATCCGGCGAGGCCAGGCCGCGGTAGAGGGTTTCGATGATGGCGCCGACACGCTCGCGCAGCGGGGCGTCCGGCGAGACCGGTGTCGACAGCGTGGAGAACGTCGCGGCACGCCGTTCGGCGGTGCGGTGCAGCACCGCGGCCCAGAACCCGTCGGTGTCGCCGAACTGGTACTGCACCGCGCCCCAGGTCGCGCCGATGTCCTTGGCGATGCGGTTGGCCGACACCGAGCCGGGTTCACCGGAGGCCAGCGAGCGCAGCGCGGCCTCGAGCATGCTTTCGCGAGTCGCATGGCCCCGCCGATTCGGGCGCCGGCCCGCGACGCCGGCCGCGCTGCTCTGAGGGGTCATCCGCCGATCTTATCCATTGCGGCCGGGTCCGACGAGGAGTTTCATAGAGGGTACTTTGATTTTGGGGACGGGCGGCTTATCATTCGTACGCGAGGGAGGGCAGTTCACATGGCAGGGCTCGATGGCTAAGCCACCGTTGTCGATGAAACCGACCGGCTGGTTCCAGGTCGCCTGGTCCGACGAGATTGGCGTCGGCGACGTGCACACAATGAAGTACTTCGACCAGGAGATGGTGGCCTGGCGCGCCGCATCCGGCGAGCTCACGGTGATGAACGCCTACTGCGAGCACCTGGGCGCGCACCTGGGGTATGGCGGCAAGGTCGTCGGCGAGGTGCTGCAGTGCCCGTTCCACGGTTGGCAGTGGAGCGCCGAGGGTCGCAACGTCTGCATCCCGTACCAGGACCGGCCCAACCGCGGCCGCCGCATTCGGACCTACCCGGTGGTGGAGCGCAACGCGTCGGTGTACATCTGGCACGACCTGGAGCGCCGCGAACCCTACTTCGACGTGCCGGACGTGTTCACCGCGTTCGGCGACGGGAGCAGCGCGGACGACTACTACCCGCAGCAGCGGCTCTATCGCGAAAGCCTGGAACTGCACCCGCAATACGTGCTGGAGAACGGGGTGGACTTCGCGCACTTCAAGTTCGTGCACAACACCCCGATCGTGCCGGTGTTCACCCGCCACGACTTCGCCGAGCCGGTGTCCTACGTCGACTTCACCATCACGTTCGAGGGCGACGACGGGCAGAAGATCGAGGACGTCAACAGCGGCGTGCAAGCCATCAACGGCGGTCTGGGCATCGCGGTGACCAAGAGCTGGGGCATGATCGACAACCGCACCATTTCGGCGATCACGCCGATCGACGAGTTCACCTCCGATGTGCGCTTCATGGTCTACATCGGCCACACACCGCACAAGGACCCGGACCGCGCCGCCACCAAGGCGGACGAATTCGGGCGCGAGGTCATCCGCCAGTTCGAGCAGGACATCGAGATCTGGCGGCACCAGCGGTATTCGGACCCACCCGCGCTGGCCACCGACGAGTACGAGGGCTTCACCGCAATCCGCAAGTGGGCCAAGCAGTTCTATCCCGAGGCGTTCGCAACGCAGGAAGGCTCAAGGCAATGAGTACAGCACCGGTTCGCGTCTTTCAGGTTGGAAGCGGCAACGTCGGCACCGAGATGATCAAGCGGATCGCCACCCAGCCCGACATCGAACTCATTGGCGTGCACTGCTATTCGCCGGAGAAGGTCGGTAAGGACACCGGCGAGTTCGCCGGCTTGGCGCCCAACGGGGTGGCCTTCACCGGGACGGTCGAGGAGATCATCGCCGCCAAGCCGGACGTGCTGACGTTCCACGGGGTGTTCCCGGACGAGGACCTCTACGTCAAGGTGCTCGAGGCCGGCATCAACATCGTCACCACAGCCGACTGGATCACCGGCTGGCATCGCGACAAGAATCACCCGCATCCCTCGGGCAAGCCGGTGACCCAGCTGTTGGCGGAGGCCGCCGAGAAGGGCGGCGCAACCTTTTACGGGACCGGGATGAACCCCGGGCTGAACCAGATCCTGGGCGTGGTGTGCTCGGCCGACGTCGCCGACATCGAGAACGTGACCACCATCGAGTCCGTCGATGTGTCATGCCACCACTCCAGGGACACCTGGATCGAGGTGGGTTACGGCCAGCCGGTCGACGACCCCGAAATTCCGTCGAAGCTCGAGAAGTACACCCGCGTCTTCGCCGACAGCGTGTACATGATGGCCGACTGTTTCGACCTGACGCTCGACGAGGTCAAGTTCAGCTACGAGCTCGGCGCGTGCACCAAGGACGTCGACCTGGGCTGGTACACGCTGCCCAAGGGTTCGCTGGGTGGTAACTACATCAAGTACCAGGGCATGGTCGACGGCGTGCCGCGGGTCGAGACGCACCTGGAATGGCAGATGACCCCGCACACCGACCCGAGCTGGAACATCAAGGGCTGCTACATCACTCAGATCAAGGGCGATCCGTGCATCTACAACAAGCACATGATCTTCCCCAAGCCCGGCGTCGACCTGTCCAACCCGGACAACTTCGCCTCGATCGGGATGACCGTCACCGGCATGCCCGCGCTGGCCTCGATCAAGTCGGTGGTGGCGGCACCGCCGGGACTGATCACCAGCGCCGACCTGCCGCTGCGCGGATTCGCCGGGCGGTTCAAGAAGTAGGCCCGTCACGGCGACGCACCGTCGTCGAAGAGGCGTTCGGGATGGCGAAAGTCGTTGGTGCGCGCGCCGCGGTCCAGCTGCGGCGGCGGGATCCACTGGGTGCGGCCTCGTGGCGTTTTGCTTGTCCGCCAGCCTCTTCCGGCCAGCTTGTGATGCGGCGCGCAGGCGAAAGTGAGGTTGTTCGCGTCCGTCGTGCCGCCGGCCGCCCACTCAGCGCAATGATGCACCTCGCACCAATAGCCGGGGGCGTCGCAGCCGGGGTAACTGCAGCCGCGGTCGTGCGCGTACAAGACGATGCGCTGATCCGGTGTGGCAATGCGCCGCGACCGGCCGAGATACAGTGGGCGGCTAGAGTGCTCGTCGAATACGGCGAGGTAGTGGTAGGCGTGGCGGGCCATCCGGATCACATCGCGCATCGGTAGCAGCGTTCCGCCGCCGGTCACCGCGCGCCCCACGCCCGCCGTCAGTTCCTGCAGGGTGGTCGACACGATGACGGTCACCGGCAATCCGTTGTGCTGACCCAGTTTCGGATCGCCCAGCTGGCCTCGCACCAGGGCGTTGAGTGCGTCGTGTTGGCGCTGGGCGGGACTGCGCATGTCGCGGCGGGCGCGCTCATCATCGGGTTGGCCTGTAACGCAAGGCGTTTCGTCGTCGGGGTTGCACATCCCCGGAGCCGCAAACCTGGACAGCCATGCGTCGAGGTTGGCGCGCAGGTCGGGTGAGGCGACCAGCTTCCCGATGCTCATCCCATCGGGTCGTTGGCCGCACCAGCTGAACCCGCGCTGGCGTGCACGGTCGGCGTCGGAGAACTTTCCATCCGGGTTGATCCGCAGGGCGCACTGGTGTGCGAGCTTCTGCAACTGATCGGGGCGCAGCCGACGGGCCTGATCGGCCAGGAATCGCTCGGCGTCGTCCACCGTGGCAGCGGGGACCGAGTCCGGGAGATCCCGGACGAACGTCTGGATCACGCGCAGGTGCTGACCGTCGAGCAGCCCGTCGCGCCACGCCACGGCCGTAGCCGGCAATTGTGGCGGCAGCTCCGCGCCGGTGAGGGTCAAGTGCGGAGACAGCTCGGTGGCGTCGCGGAGCCGACGGCACGCCTCGGCATAGCTGATCCGCAGCCGGTCGGCGACCACTTTGTGCACCGGGCCGCCGATGTCGGCGGGATCCGCCGCCGCCAAACCGGCGATCAGGTCGTGGCTCACCGCGATCTGTCGCCGGCGCGAGGCCTCCATCCGTTCGAGCACGCGCAGCCGGACTGCGGGGCTCAGCGCGTCGAAGTCCAGGCCGCGGATCGCCGCATCGGCGGCATCCTGGGCATCCAGCGCGGCGGCCACCTCAGCGGGGACCTCGATCGAATGCATGTTCGAATGCTACGGGCGCGGCGCGACGAGGGAGGCGGATCGCGCCGCGGTTGTGGATGAACCTCGAACTGTGCACAGCGCGCCCCGGACTCGGATTGCGCGTGGGCGTCGGAGCGTTTTTCGCGACGGCGCTGCGGGTAACCACCCGTGGTGCGCGCGAGATTCGTCATTGCGCCAGCCGCGGTCGCCACGGCCATCGCCGCCATCGCCGCATGCTCATCTGCCACCGGTTCGGCCGACTCCACGCCAGACAGTGCACCGTTCCCGATCGGTCAGATGGGCGTGCCCGTGCATGTGCAGGCGGCCAGCGGCGCGACCGCCGACATCACCGTCAACAGCGCGACGTGGTTCCCGCCGGGATGCACCTCGCATTTCGCGAGTCCGACGCCTGGCTCCGCATGCAACGTGGTGGAACTGACTATCACCGCGACGTCCCACCGGTTCTTCAAGCTCGACCAGCACTACATGTTCGCCGGATACGGCGGCGGCAATCAGCCATGGACCCATCCCGACGACGCGCCCCAGCCGTCAACGCTTGCGGTCGACTTCCGCAGGCTCGACAAGATGCCCCCGCTGGTCACGGGCGGCCTACACGACGGGCAGACCGCGCACGGATTTGTCGGCTTCGCGATGCCGACGGCCGGCGAGCTGTACCTCACGATCAACGATCCCGAGCAGCCCGCGCCCTACACCGAAGCGGGCTTCATCGTCCACACCTGATCGCGCGAAACGTACGGTCGAGTCGCCACGCAACAACTCGACGCACACCGCGGCGCAGAAAACGTCCCGGTCTAGGGTGAAGGCCATGCGGGTAGGAGTGCTGGGAGCCAAGGGCAAGGTCGGGTCGGCGATGGTGGCGGGCGTGCAGGCCGCCGAGGATCTGAGCTTGTCCGCGGAGGTGGACGCCGGTGATCCGATGAGCCTGCTGACCGGGGGCAACACCGAGGTCGTCATCGACTTCACCCACCCCGACGTGGTGATGGACAATCTGAAGTTCGTCATAGACAACGGAATTCATGCCGTCGTGGGGACCACGGGCTTCACCGCCGAGCGGCTGCAGCAGGTGCAGGATTGGCTCGCCGACAGCCCGGGCACGTCGGTGCTGATCGCGCCGAACTTCGCGATCGGGGCGGTGCTGTCGATGCACTTCGCCAAGCAGGCGGCGCCCTTCTTCGACTCGGCAGAGGTGATCGAGCTGCATCACCCGCACAAGGCCGACGCCCCGTCGGGAACCGCGACGCGCACCGCGAAACTGATCGCCGAGTCGCGAAAAGACTTGCCGCCCAACCCCGATGCCACCAGCACCAGCCTGCCGGGCGCGCGTGGCGCGGACGTCGACGGCATCCCGGTGCACTCGGTGCGGCTGGCCGGGCTGGTCGCCCATCAGGAGATCCTGTTCGGCACCGAGGGGGAGACGCTGAGCATCCGGCACGACAGCATCGACCGGACCTCGTTCGTGCCCGGTGTGCTGCTGGCCGTGCGGCGGATCAAGGAACACCCGGGCCTCACGGTGGGTCTCGAGGCCCTGCTCGATCTGCAATGACCTGAATCTGCCATGACCTCTGCCATGACCAAAGCGCTGCGCACCCAATTGCTCGTCGCCTTCATGTGCGTCGCGCTGTTGGTGTACTTCGTGCTGTTGGGGCGCGTCGCCTTCGCGATGATCGGCTCCGGGCGGGTCGCGGCCGTCGGCCTCGGACTGGCGGTGTTGATCCTGCCGGTGATCGGGCTCTGGGCGATGATCGCCACCCTGCGCGCCGGATTCGCGCACCAGAAGCTGGCCCGGCTGATCGCCGCCGACGGAATGGAACTGGACACCAGCGCGCTGCCGCGCCGGCCGTCGGGCCGCATCCAGCGCGCCGCGGCCGACGAACTGTTCGCCGCGGTGCGCACCGAAGTGCAGGACCACCCCGAGGACTGGCGGCGCTGGTATCGGCTGGCCCGCGCGTACGACTACGCCGGCGACCGCCGCCGCGCGCGCGAGGCGATGAGGACTGCGGTCGAGCTGCAGGGCCGCCAGTGAACGAAACACCGCGCAAGACGCTGCTGATCGTGCACCACACGCCGTCACCGCATACCCACGAGATGTTCGAGGCGGTGGTTTCCGGGGCCACCGACCCCGACATCGAGGGCGTGGACGTGCTGCGGCGCCCGGCGCTGACGGTGTCGCCGGCCGAGATGCTGGCCGCCGACGGTTACCTGCTGGGCACGCCCGCGAACCTCGGATACATCTCGGGCGCCCTCAAGCACGCGTTCGACTGCGCCTATTACCAATTGCTCGACTCCACGCGCGGGCGACCGTTCGGGCTCTACCTGCACGGCAACGAGGGCACCGAGGGCGCCGAGCGTGCCGTCGACACCATCACCACCGGGCTGGGTTGGTCCAAAGCCGCGGCGACCGTGGTGGTTTCGGGCAAGCCGACCAAGGATGAGCTGCAGGCGTGCTGGGAGCTCGGCGCGACCGTCGCCGCACAGTTGATGGAGTGAGTGCCGTCTAAAACCGGTCAGGGCGAGGGTGTCTCACCGTGTTCCCGGAAGCTTGTCGAAGCGCCCGGAGTGGAGAACAGCGACCTCGGGGCGACCTGGGGCGACGCGGAGGGTTCCACGCTGTGCATCGTCCTGAGAAATGCCGAACCGGCCTGTGGCTCGGGGGTTTCCGATAAGACCTGCGAGGCTCTGGGCCGTGCCGATGAGGCGGTCGCGTCCAACCTCTGGATTAGCTCGCGGGGGAGTTCAATTGGTTCGTACTGGGTAGACCAATCTACATCGGGCGGAATCAGCTGCGACGTTTCTGTCCCACCGCCGATGGGGGTCCCCGCCAGTTCGGATCCGACGCCGCTGATTTGGCTCAGGGTGTAGCTGTCGGGCGCTAATCTCTGCATCGGCGGAGGCCAGGTTGAAGACGAGCCGTTGCCGTCGCCGTCCTGTGGACCGCTCTTGCTGCCGGTATCGCTTATGGGCGGAATCGGCGTATCCGGCGGGCGCTTGGTGCCGGCGTTGCCGCCGCCGTTGGGAACGCCGGTCGGCTGCCCGGTGTTCGATGGCTGCGTTGACGGTGCCATTGTGCCCGCCGCCTGCTCGAGGTATTGCCGCCACGCCTGAAGATAGCTGAACAGTTGCTGGGCATAGTCGGCCGGCGCGGGTGGCGCTGGTGACGTCGCAGCGGCGGACGGCGCCGGCGGCATGAACGGCGCGGTCGGCATCAACGGCATGAAGGGCGTGAACGGCGGCGCGAACTGACCTCCCGGCGGCGCGGTGGGAAACACGTTCGGGGCGTTCGGAAATGGTGACGCGGCTGCCATGGCCGTCCACTGGTCGAGAATCTGTCGCCAAGCCTGGAGGTAGTTGAGCAACTGCTGGTTGGAATCGGCTGTGGGCGTGAACATTTTCTGACCTCCCGTGAAGGTGGGAATAGGGGACGGAGGGGCACCGAACGAAAGCGCGGCCGGGATGTCCAGTGGATGCGGCAGTGACTGCTCGCAGAACTTCGAATCGATGTTGCGTAGCAGGCGCGTGTCGGCCGGCTCACGATTTTCGCAGTCGAACACGTAGCAATAGTCACCGGCTGGGGTCGGGAATCGAATCGGGCTCGACAGACCTTGATCGAGGAAGCCGAAGGGAAACTCCCAAGCGAGCGTGGTCTTCTCCCGGCGATCGCGACCACCCGATGCCACCCAGACGTAGTGGTCGAGGATGGCGTTGACGGCGTGACGTCCCGACTCGCACGCGGCCTCCATTGAGGTCATCCGGGTAAAGGTCTTGTTCCAAGTGCCCCCGAAGACCACCGAATTGTTGTGTACCTGATAGCCGCCGTGGCGGGCTTGCCAGACGTTCCGCAGCTCCAGGTCTTCGAGCCACCAGTCCTCGGGCGGTGCGCTACTCCAAGACGATCCGTGCGGGTTCCACGGGTCGCTGCCGGGCCGATTGTCCCAGTCGCCGATGATGGGAACGAGGTACGGCGTCTCGTTTTGAACCACGCGACCCTGGCCCTGACCGGGTCCGGCGGCCATTTTCAGGCCGCGATCCAGCGCGTACCACGCGGGCCACGGCATCGCCTCCGCCGCAAGGGATTCGTTGTTGCTCGTGAGGGCGGCAACGATCTGGCGCCACACTTCCGCGGCGAGTTCATCAGGAGCGCAGTCGCGGGCCGCCTTGCCCAGGTGCCGGGAGAGGGTATTGAAGTCCCCGACGTCGACGGACAGCACCGAAACGTGGCCGTCGCGGTCCAGAATCGGTTCCTTCTCCCAGAATCCATGCTGATTGATCGACGAGAGCGCCCACTCCGTGCCGGCGTAGAGCATGTGTCCTCGGAGCAGCTGGAATTCCGTGTCGAAGTAATACTGGATGCCGCACAGCGTTTGGAACCGATCCCAGGGCACTCGTCCGAGCTCGTCCATGTTGTAAGGATTCCGTCGCCGCGGGACCCGTGCCGAGGCGGGTTGCAGCGGACCGTCGGGTGGGGGTGCAGACGTAGTAAATCCGTCGAGCCTACCTACGGTGCCGCCTGTGCCCGCCGCGCGCAGCGGCGCGGTGATGGATTCGGCTGCGGGGGCATCGACGGCGACGACGGTGTAGTCCGGAGTCACCCGCGTACCGTCGGCGAACGTGATCTGCACGCGAGGTCGGAGATGGGGCGGCTGGCTCGGGTCGAAGGCGAAAGAATCGAGGCGACTCGCCACACCGCGCACGAAACGTACGCCAAGCGCGACGAGGTGGTGGTACCAGTTGTCGAACCACACCTCGGTGGTGGGACCGTTGAGTACCCCGTCGGCCTTATCGTCGTGGCGGTCCATGTTCAGGTACAGCTGAAGATAAGTGGTGATGTTGGTCCGTGCGTCCCCCCAACGCGAGTCGAAAGCGGCCAGGACCCTTGGCATCTCGCGCAAGAGCGCGTCGAAACTCGGCGAATAGGAGAATTGCTTGGTCCCGGTCGAGCTGTCGTACCCGACGAAGAAGTCGTAGGCGGAGAGGTTCTGCAATTCGATGGCGCGTCGCAAGGGGCTGGTGGCCAGATAGCGGAGTATCCGGCTCTGGAAGATTGCGAGATCTTCGGCGGTGAAGCCCAATCCGGCGATCTGGCTGAGGATGCCGAGAAACTCGGCAGGACTGCGGGGGAGTTCACGGGGAAAGACGAGGGAGGGCTTGCCGCCAACCGTCATGCCCTGGGTGATCACCCGCCGGACGTTGTCGTACACGGTGCGGGAAGTCGGCGTCCAGCCGGCCGTACCGCTGTATTGGTAGACCGGAATGCGCTGGAACATGTCCCAGGTGTGTAAGTAGTACGCGGGGAAGAAGCGGAAGCCGTGTTCACCCGCAACCGCTCGGCCGGGAGGACGCGGCTGGCCCCGCCGGCCTGGGAAGGGACGCAGCTGGGCTTGGCTTCCGCCTTGCGGGCCCACCGTCGAGTACTGAGACGCGGCGAGGCCGCCAATCTTGACGGGCGGGTATGTTCCGGCCGGCTGGGCTCCCAGTCCATTCCGTTCGTCGGGTCGGCCCTCGTACACCGTGACGACGAAGCCGCGCTCGGCGAGCTCGTGCGCCGCGGTGAGCCCGGCGATGCCCGCCCCGAGGACCGCCACAGTGGGACGAGGTTCGCCCGATCCCGGGGTGCAGATGCTCTCAGTCATGCTGCCCCCGAACGGAGTTCGGACAGCACGCCGGGCTGCGAGGGCGCCCGCACCGCCGCATGGACGTACGCCAGCAGCGAGTCGTGGGCCCGCTGGACGTCATCGAGCGAACCCCACACGCTCACCGCGCCCGCCTCCACGGCCGCCCCGAGCGCCACCCGGGCATCCAGCACGTCAAGGATGGCGGCGCGCGAGGTGATGATCCGGACGGATGGAGTCTGCGCCGCACCGTCGAACACCTGAAGTCGATCACCACCACGCAGGGAAAACACCTCACCGTCGACGTCGAGCTCGACCACCATCGGGCCGAGCTCTGCGACCAGCGCCCGGTAACTGTCGGGCACCTCGTCCTCGAGGTGCTCGACTGAACGCCGCAGTAGCGACGAAACCCGTTCAGCCATGGAGGAACTCGAATACTCCGGTACCGACGAAGTCGAAGTCTTCGCCATTCACTGTGCCGCTCGCCCGAACGGCGCCGTCGGCTTCGCAGAGCACAGTCGATCGGTCGAGGTGTACCTCGCTCGGTTGGGCCAGGCGGGTATAAGAACGCGAGCGGAACTCGGCGTGCACCTTGTCGCCAGCCCGCGTGGCGGTGATCTCGATCCGTTCCGGCACCCCCGGCACCTCGCCGTCCAGTAGCAGCCGCATCGGGGGCGGCAAGACGCAGTCGGCCGCGCGGTCGAGCAGGCCGTGGGTGCGCGCCTGCACCGCCGCGTGGCGAAATATCGCGGCGGGCTCGTCGTGGTGCCACACGTAGAGCGATCGGGACAGAGAGCGCTGCCGCCTCCCGTCGGTGATATGCACGGATACCATCGACCACGGGTCTCCGGGTCTGGCCGGCAAAATGGTGCCCCACGTCCAACCAAAGTCGTCGCCCCACCGGAACCGACCCCAGTTGTGGTCGTGATAGGCGAGGTCGTCCTCAAAACGGTGTTCTCGTCCGCCGATGCGCAGCCATCCGTCGGCGCGCAGCCTCGGTACGAAGAGCCAGCTGACGCGGCCTTCACCCGCCGGTTCGTTGCGGACCACGAATGGCCGGCTCGCCGAGATGAAGTGCAGTTCGCCCCGAATACCGTTGTCAGGCAAATCGATTGCCACGCGATAGCCGTCGGGCACGATGGTCATTCGGTTACCGCCGATGGTCAGTTCACCCAGATCGGCCGAGACGTTCAGAGCGCGCCCGTCGAACCGCTCGATGGCGCCGGTCCATGTCTCGTCGTGAGCGATGATGATGACGCGTGGTGCGAGCCGGACTTCGTCTCCGGCGAGCAGTTCATTGTTGAGGCTGAAGTTGATCAAAACCCGCACGTCCAGCCCGTGAATCACGAAGTGCTGCCACTCCTTGAAACCCGCGGGCCGGGCGGTGGCCAGCACCGGGGCGCGGAGGAAGTCGCTGCGGGCCAGGAGCGCGCTCATCGGAGCCACCGCGTACTCGGGTCCGGGGGTGGTGGCGTGGCACTCGGATTCGGCTGTGCGACAGCCGAATTGGCGAATCCCTCGATCGTCGCTCCGAGGCTCGCAAACCCGAGCAGAAGGTGCACGAAGTCGTCTGGGGCGCGGGGGTGCCCGGCTCGGCCTTCGCCGTCTGTGGCCAGGCTGTGCACCACCCGGGCGACGCCGGCAAGGCCGACCAGATAGCCGATGAAATCGCTTTGGTCTGCGAGAGCTTCGCGAGGATCGGTGAGCGTCATGCAAACCCCTCGGGCCGCAGGCGATTCAGAATCGAATCGTCGAGGCCACGCCCGACGACGGCGTCTGCCATCAGATCCACCCAGGCGTCGGGAACGGCATCGGGCGCGGCGGGACCGCCGAGAACGTTGAGGCTCACCATCTCCCAGACGCGCCGTAGGTTCTCCACCGCTTCCGAGGCGGCCAACGCGTCGCGTAGCCGTGCCCCGCGGGGTGTGCTTGCGTAACGGCGGCCCTCGGCGACGAGGAGGTCGTGCAGCCGTCGGGCGGCCGCGGGATTGCCGAGGACCGCTCGGCGCGCCCCCAGGAGTAGGTCGAACACCCTGCGCTGCATCTCGGCGGCTTCGTCCGGCGGGGGCGGCTGCAACTGCGGGGCTTGTTGTTCGATGAGGTCAAGAGTGAGCTCGCGGATCCGCTCGAGTTCCGCCAGCATGCCGAGCGTGGCTTCGGGGTTCATCGGGTCCGCCCGTGTACGTAGTCCACCAGGTCGGCCAGCATGTCTCGATGACGACTGTGCGGCAACCAGTCGAGCTTCGCGAGCGCCACGGCAGCCTTCTGGGCATGCCCGGCGGCGACGTCGCGGGCATGCTCGAGCGAGCCCACGCGGTGCATCAATTCATAGAGCCATTGAATGTCCTTGAGGGCCTTGGGCTCCGACGGATGATGCCCCTGCAGCCGGGCCTCGATCTCCGCCCGACCCGACTGGGACAGTTCACCGCGGGCGGTGAGGCGATCGAGCAGGTTGGTCAGCCCCAACTCGCCGTCGGCGCTCGGTCGGCGCTTGGCCAGAATCGCCACCGCCCGAACCTGGTCCTGCGGTTCGGCACTTCGCAAGGTGTGCAGCAGCATCAGGGTCCGCTTGCCCTCCCAGAGGTCGCCGCCGATCTCCTTCCCGTACTCCTGCGGGTCCGCCCGCAAGTTCAGCAGGTCGTCGGTGATCTGGAAGGCCGCTCCCAGGTGGCGGCCGAGGGATTCCAACGGAGGCAACCGCTCTGCTCCGGCGCCAGCGGCGATCGCGCCGGCGTGTAGCGGCGTGATGAAGGAGTACCAGCTCGTCTTGAGTTCCACCATCTTGAGGTAGTCGGCATCCTGGAGCCGCCACGTGTTGGACCGGACCCACTCGAGCTCCAGCGCCTGCCCGTCGACGGTCAGCCGGGTCATCTTGGCGACGGCCCGCAGGATGCGCAGGGCGGGTCCGAGCCCTACCCGCTCGACGTTGTCCAGTAGCGGTTGTAGCGACAGCGAGAGCATGGCGTCGCCGACGTTGACGGCGATCGGCACGCCATGGTCGATGTGCAGCGTGGGCTTGCCTCGCCGCCACCAGGATTCGTCCTCGATGTCGTCGTGGATGAGAAACGCGTTGTGGTACAGCTCGAGGGTCGCGGCGGTGGGCAATATGGCCTCGAGGTGGCCGCCGAGCCCAAGGCACATCGCGATGCTCAGCGCCGGTCGCAGCGCCTTGCCGCCGCGCAGCGGATAATCGAGGATCAGGTCGTAGAGGCCGTTCGACCCGCGTTCACCCGGACCGTAGAGCCGCTCGATCTCGCTGTCGCAGGCCTGCTTGCACAGCTCAAGGTAGTCGTCGAGTGGGTTGCCTGCGGTCGGGTTGATGCTGCCGTCAAGTCGGTTAGCCGTGTGCGACAGCGGCGAGGCCGGTAGCATCCGTGACCCTTGTTGCATAACTGATCCGCGCGTAGAGCTCGATTCCACCCGAGCTGTTTTCGCCGGCGACCGCAAGGCTGGGCAACACGCTGACCGCGAGGTCCACGGGCTCCTCACCGGGCGAGGCCTCCGGCGCCGCGCCCTGGGGGATCCGCCGCCGACGGCCGATGACGAGCAGCCGCTCCCCCGTATCGGGGGCTGAAGGGGGTGCGGTTTGGACGTTGTCGATTCGGTGTAACGCGTTGACATTCGCCACCATCATCAGCTGCTGAAGGATGTTGACGTACCCGCTGACGAATTCGTTGAGCTTGGTGAGCCCGAGCGTATTGGTAACGAGGCAGGAGGGCGCCCGATACCCGGCATCTTCGACGTGCACCCGGGAGGTCAGAAGCGGGGTTTGCAGGTCCTTTGGGTTGATGTTTGCTGCCGCGATGGTCGTCAGATTCGGTGCGGGGACCTTCCCGTAGATCGCTGGGATGACGTCTTGGTCAACCTGCTTGGCCAGGTCGACGGCCGCCGCGGTGGCCGCGGTGAGCAGCGCGTCGGGGGTCGGCGCGATCGCCTGCGCGAGCGATACGTCGATCTTTGAGCTCTTCGGCGTCAATGGCACAACATTTGGAGTTTTGACGATGCCATCGGAGACAAACATCTGACCAGGGTCGCCGGTGTCCCAGTGCGGGATGGCCTGCCAGGCAACGCTGCACTGCCCGAACGTCTCTTTGACTGCTTGATTGGCAAGGGCCAACCGTTCTGCACTCAGGTACATGGCCGCTCCTTGACCGCCCCCGGCTGTCGGTACAAATCATGTGACAAATACCACACGTCGCGCAATCGGTTCGGCAAAGTTCCGAAAGTGGGGTAGTGCGCTACTTGTTCAGGAGTGCGACCTCTTGACCAGGGGTCATTTCACCGCGCGCCATCGCGTCGCAGTGCGCCAGATGCAGCGGAGCGACGGGGTCTTCGGGCAGCAGCGCGCGGCATCGTTCGAAGGCGGCGCGCGCCGCATCGACGTCGCCCGCGTCGAAAAGGGCGAAGGCCTCGTCGAACGCGGGCTGCGCCGCGCGTTTCGCGGCGCGAAGTGCAGCCGAATCCTCGTCGTACACTTCGTAAATCGTCACCGGTCGACGTCGGTTGACCACCATGACGCGCTCCATGCGGCGGACGTTGAACCGCTCGGACGCCCCGAGGCGCTGGTACGTGTGATCAGAGATGAGCAAGGCGGAGCCGTAGCGCTTGTTGGTGCTCTCGATGCGCGCGGCCAGGTTCACCGCGTCGCCAATGATGGTGAGCACCATGCGGTTCACCCCGCCGACCAGCCCGACTCCGACCATCCCGGTGTTGATGCCGATTCCGGCCCGTAGTTCTTCGGATCCGGCTGCTTTTCGCTCTTCGTTGTGCGCGCGCAAGGAGCGCAGCATCGCCAGTCCTGCCCGAACGGCGTCGGGCTCGGATTCGAAGACAGCGACGATCTCGTCCCCGCGGACGTCTTGAATCATGCCGTTATAGCCGATGATTGGGAGCTCGACGGCACGCAGAAAACCCATCGCCAGGTTGCTCGCCTCGCCGACGTTCATGTCCTCGATCATGGTGGTGTAGCCCCGGATGTCGCTGATGAGCACCGTCATCTCGCGCTCGACCCGGTAGCCGTTGCGGACGCGGCGAAGGTCGTCGATGTCGAGGATGCGCAGCAGCTCGTTGGGCACGAATCTCGACTGTGCGTCCATGAGGGACTGTCGGTACTCGTCGGCGGCCCGCAGTCGGGCCTCGAGCTGGAAGTTCCACAGCGGCGCGGCGGCCTGGGCGCACAAGAAGGCGACCGCCTCCTGGTGCTCGGCGACAAAGTTGCCGTCCGGTGCGTCCCGCTCGGCGTAAATCACGCCGATTATTGTGTCGTGCAAGGTGATCGGAACGATGAGGACGGGCGGGGTCCGTGCCTGACGGTCGGCCGCGACGATGGCCGGAGAGCCGCCGTCCAGCACGCGGCGCACGATGTTCCTGTCATAAGACACCTCGGTCCATGGCCCGTCCACGATCGAAATCTCGCCGTGATCGTGGATGGCCCGGACGGCCAAGTTCTCCGCGTCGCCGGTGAGGAGCAGGACGCGGCCCGCACCAGTCGTGTCGGCGACCGAGCCCAAAATGATGTTGGCCAAGGCATCCGAAGTTCGCGCTCCCGACAGCGCGCGCAGTAGCTGATGCGCGCCGACAGGGTCGATCCCCGCCGAGCCTTTCTGGACGAGGTCGCGCCTGAGCAGCCAGGGGTGCTCGCGCGCCAGCCAGTCGGTGCGCACCGCGAAACCCAAAGTCAGCCAGCGCTGGTACGCCGACCCCAGCATGTGGTCCCGAAGCCGCGCCCGCCCCGTGTCGCCATACAGCGCCGCGGCCTCCTCGTGGGCGTAAGCGCTGATCATCGGCAGCTGGCTTTCCTCGGCGAGTTCAATCGCCTGATGCAAGTAGCGCTCCGCCTTGGCGTGTTGCCCGCGCGCCCGGGCCCAGGCTCCCTGGAGCAGCGCGTGCGACGCCGCGTAGTTCTCCGGCGCGCTCGCCGCCCACTTGCGGTGCGATGCCAGAGTCTGGCGCACGAAGTGGGCCGTCGAGCGGTCCCGCGGCGCCTGTCGAATCATGCTTAGCGCGCCTACCAGGTAGATGAGTTCTGAGATCGCAGTGCCGGCCATCCCACCGATGTGCTCGATTGCCTCCGGCGTCGCGGCGACTGTGCCCTCATAGTCGCCACACCAGAAGTGCAGGCCCTGCTTCATGGTCGCGGCCGCACCCAGGGCTACCTCGTCGCCCTCGCTGCGGGCCGCCGGCAGCACTTCCCGCTCGTCGTAGCCGCTCTCGCCGGCGAGGAGGAAGGGATCGGCGCCGCGGCCCATCAGATTGAGGCAAAGCTGCTGCACGGCCTGGCAAAGCGCGCCGGCAACCGGCTGGGAACGGATGTGTGGGATCAGGGAGCTGGCGAGGGCGTCGATCTCAGGGAGGGGACGACCGGCCCAGAATGACTGGGAGAGCAGGACCGCGACCAGAAGCCCGGCGTTTTCCTGGTCGCCTTGGTCGAGCGCCTCCTCGACGGCGTCGCGAAGCTCGGCTAAGCCCTCGCGGAGGGGGTGGCGCCAATGGTGGATGTAGTCCAGGTGCATGAACACCGTCTGCGGCCGGGCCTCGCGGAATTCCGGCCGCTGGGCGAGCAGCATGGCTACCTCGCCGAAGCGCTGGCCGCCCGCGTGGTCACCGAGCAGCACCCGGACGATCCCGTAACCGGCAATGACCAGCGGCGAAGACGGCGTGTGGCCGTGGGCCAGCGTGAGATCGAGCTGCTTTCGCACGAGCAAGGGCAGAAGGTTGGGCCGGACCCGGACCGCCATGTTGCATAGCTCGGCAAGAATCCGGTGCAGTGCGATGACCCGTTGGTCATCGCAGTGCGGCAGCTGAAGCAGCCGTTCATTGCTCCACCCGCGCATTGTCAACCTCATCCGGACGACCGCGTTGGCCATGCGTGGCGTGCCCGCGTCGGTCGGCACCCGTTCGCCGAGCTCGGCGAGCGCTTGCAGCCCGATTTCGAGCGCCTCCTGCAGACGGTTCTGCGCGACGCGCCCTTTGAGTCGCAGATAAGCGATGCGCGCGCGGTCCGGCGGGTCGCGCAGGGTCTCCTCGACCTCGTCGAGTAGCGCATTCAGCGCGGGCACGTCACCCACCAGCAACGCGGCGTCGGCGGCGTCGAGCTGCAGCTGCCGGGTCAGATCGAAGTGTGCGGTCCAACGCTGCCCGCCGAGCAGCGTCAGTGCGTCCCGGCAGTAGTTGAGCGCCAACGGGAATGAAGCCTGGGCCCTCGCCTTCTGTGCCGCCCGCCGCAACACCTCGACGAAACAAACGCGCTCGGCGTCGTCGGTGAGCCCACGTCCGCCGATGCCGAGGTGGCGCGCGGCCTCGAACAACCGGTCGTCCTCCCGCTCGACCAGCCACCGACCGATCCGCAGGTGTGTCGCGCGGATCTCGTCGTCGGACAGGGCCACCCGCGCCGCCTCGGTCACCCGGTCATGGCTGAAGCGGTACCGGGCGTCGCGGCTGATCGCGTTGGCGATCCGTCGCCCGCCGCTGTCGACGGCCTCGAGCAGACGAAGTTCGAGGCACGACCACAGCGCCTGGGCCACCACCTCGGGCGGCTGGGCGGCCGCCGCGGTGGCGTCGTCCAGGTCGAACTCGCCGCCGAAGCACGACAGCGAACCCAACACCTCGCGGTCGATCGGGCGAAGTTGGTCGAGGTAGCGGCCAAGAAACTCGGCGGCCGTGGCGGAAACCTCGATCGAGGTAAGCACGCGCAGGTCCCAGCTCGGGTTGCCGCCGGGGCCGACCGGGGTCAGCGCGCCCTCGCGTTGCGCGCGGTAGAGCAGCTGACGGACCTGCAGCGGATTGCCGCCGGTCCGATGGTGGAACTCGGCGGCCACATCGGCCAGCTCCACGCTCCGGCCGCACACGTCGGCCAGCAGCTCCTCGACGTCCTCGGTGGCCAGCGGTTGCAGTTCGATGGTGGTGAGGTTGTCCGATTTGATGCCCCCGGCGTCCGGGTCGAACTCGCCCGCGCGGTGCCCGCCGACCACCAGGACGTTGCGCAGCGACACCGTCAGCAGTTCGGACAACAGCAGCAACGTGTCGCGGTCCGCCCACTGCAGGTCGTCGATCGCCAGCACCACCGGCCGGTAGGACGCCGTGGTCGAGACCAGCAGGATGGCTGCGCGGTGCAACCGGCGGCGAGCGTCCGCCGCGTCGAGATCGGTGTCGGTCGAGGGCTCACCCAGCACCGGCGCCAATTCAGGCACGAGTGGCGAGAGGACACCCGCAAACCCCGACATCTCGCTGACGAGGTCGGCTCGCCAACGGTCACGCTCGGCCGGACCGGTGGCCTCCATGGTGCGCACGACCGAGCTCAGCGCGTCGGCCAGCGCGGAATACGGAGCCGGGCCGCCGTCGCGGCACCTTCCGTAGGCGAATACGCAGTCGCGCCGGGAGATCTCGACGCCGAACGCCTGGATGAGCGTCGACTTGCCCACCCCGGGAACCCCGCTGAGCAGGACGCACCCTCCGCTGACCCGTTCGGCCGTCGCCACCGCGTTCCGGAGTTCGCTGAGCTCCTGCCGTCGGCCGGCCACCCGGCCGTCGAGATCCAGTACCGGCGTCGTCACGGCCCGGGGCGCTCCGTGCTGAGCGCCGTGCGCCGGATGGCGCCGCAAGGGGATCGCGAGTCCGAGCCCATGCGCATGGCGGTTCCCCTCCAAGGGAAATGTCCACCCACCGGAGTGACGGTCCCGCTGCGGGACTGTGCAGCATCCATTTGGCGGGTCGTGCAGAGCAGCATAGCCCAATACCGGGCGCTGTCCGAGGTTTGCAGAGTCGCCTCCCAGCAAATGGAGTGGCGCACACAGCAACGATGATCGACTAGGCGTGGGTCGGCTTGAACGCGCCGGCGGGCTGGGCCACCGCCAGGGCGGAGCTGGTGCCGATCGGGCCGTGTTGGTCGAACAGCGTTGCGGTGCCGGTGGCGACCCCGGCCGTACCGTAGTGGCTCTGTGCGGCCAGCCCGACGAATTCACCGTCGGGCAGCCGGCTGGCGGTGACGGTGTAGTCGGCGTTGATGTAACGCAATCCGCCTGTGCCCCAATGTGTGAGCGAGCTGGTGATGTCACCGACGAACGCCAGGCGGGTGAACGGCGTCAGGGCGTGGCCATGCACCATCGGCCGAAACACCCGCGCCCACGCGAACTTCTGGGCATGGGACTGCTCCCACTCGCCGGCGGCGATACCGGGGCTGCCCTCGAACGTCGCCCCGTATCCCCAGATGTGGAACGGCATGTCGGTCGGAAAGCCGTCGTGGGCCCTGGGCAGCGGCGGCATCTCGACCGGAAACGACCACACCTGGCCTTCGGGATGCTCACCGCGGCGCAGGAACAACGCGCTGGCGCGCGCGACGGTCGCGTCGCGCTGCATGAGGGCGGCGTCGACCAGCCTGATTCGCCGGCCTTCCCGCTGGACCGAGGTCCGGATCTGTACCGGCAGCAGCAGCGCCGGCCGTATCAGGTCGACGGTCAGCCGGGCGGGCTGGAAGTCGGGGTCGATGCCGGATTGCTCTATGCCCCAACCCAACAGCCCGCCGACGATCTGGCCGCCCATCGCCGCGCCCCACGGGCCCTGGGTCATCGGCCCCGGAACATAGGAGTCGCCGTCTACAGTGAAGAACGCCTCGGGCATGATGGCGGAATCCTGGATCGTCACCGCTATCACGATAGGGCAGCAGGATAGTAAGGACCGGGCATGCCTCCAGTGATTGAAATTCCACGTGGCCCCAACCCGTTCCCGATGGCCGGGGTGTCCCGCGGCCCCGACGGCATACCGCGCTACGAGGGGCTCCCGGCCACCCTGCTCGACATGCTCGCCGAGCACGTCGACGCCAGCCCGGATGCCGAAGCCCTGGTCGAGCTGGGCGGCGACCGCCTGACGTACCGGCAGCTGTGGGACCGCGCCGCGCGCGTCGCCGGCGGGCTGCGCGCCGGCGGTCTGCAGCCCGGCGACCGCGTCGCGCTGCGTTACCCCGCCGGCATCGACTGGGCGCTGGCTTTCTGGGGCACCGTGATGGCCGGTGGCGTTGCGGTGGCGGTCAATACGCGCTCGGCGCGCCCGGAGGTCGAGTTCGTTTTGTCCGACTCCGGGGCGCGGGTGGATCTGGCGCCCGACGCGCCGCTGCCCGACGGTCGGCCGTACGTCACCGAGCGACTGGGCCGCGCCGACACCGCCGCGCTGTTCTACACCTCGGGGACCACCGGCCATCCCAAGGGCGTGCCGACCACGCACGAGGCGTTCTTGACCAACACCGAGAACGGGATCCGCTGTCTGCAACAGCCGCGGGACCTCGGCGAGGCGATGCGCACGCTGATCTCGGTGCCGCTGTTTCACGTGACCGGTTGCAACACCCAGCTTCTGGCCGCGGCCCGGCTCGGCGGAGCGTCGGTGATCATGCCCGCGCTCAACCTGGACACGCTGCTCGCCACGCTGACCGCCGAGCGCATCTCGGTCATGGTCACCGTCCCGGCGATCTACTCGCTGTTGTTGCGCCACAAGGATTTTGCCGCGCTGGATACGTCGGGCGTGCGGTGGGTGGGCTACGGTGGCGCCCCGATCGCCCCGTCGCTGGTGCGGTCGGTGAAGAATGCGTTCGGCCATGCCACGGTGTTCAATGGCTACGGCATGACGGAGACGGCGTCGCTGATGACCGTGCTGCCCGACGCCGAGGCCGTCGAGCACGCCGACTCCGTCGGGTACGCGGTGCCGTCGGTGGACCTCGGGGTGATCCCGTTCGGCGACGACCCCGCCGTGGGCGAGCTGGTGGCGCGCGGCGCCAACGTGACCAACGGCTACTGGAACCGGCCCGAGGCCACCGCCACCACCTTCGCGGACGGTTGGCTGCACACCGGCGACGTGGTGCGCGTCGACGAGGCGGGCCGGGTGCACATCGTCGACCGGCTCAAGGACATCATCAACCGCGGCGGCGAGAACGTCTCCAGCGTCGAGGTGGAGGCCGTGCTGCTGGCCGCACCCCATGTCGCGGACGCCTGCGTGCTCGGGGTTGCCGACGAGGTCATGGGGGAGAAGGTGGGAGCGGTGCTGTTCGGCGGCGGCGACGAGATCGACGTGCCGGCGGTGCTCGACCACTGCCGCGGCCAGCTGGCCGACTACAAAGTGCCGCAATACGTCACGGTGGTGGACACCGCGCTGCCGCGCAACGCCGGCGGCAAGCTGCTCAAGGCCAGGCTCCGCGAACAAGTCCAGTGGGGCGAGCCGCTGCGATGAACGCGAGCCTGCTGGTCGCCAACCGCGGCGAGATCGCACTGCGAATCATCCGCACCGCAACCGAATTGGGCATGCGCACCATCGCGGTGTATGCCGAAGACGACGCCGAGAGCCCGCACGTGCACGCCGCCGACGAGGCGATCGGCCTGCCAGGCACCGGCCCGCGGGCTTATCTGGACCAGCCCGCCATGCTGGCGGCGGCGAAGAGCGCCGGCGCGGAACTGATTCACCCCGGCTACGGATTCCTCAGCGAGAACGCCGAATTCGCCAACGCCTGCGCGGCCGGTGGCTACACGTTTGTCGGTCCCGATACCCGGGTGCTCGAAGTCCTCGGCAACAAGACCGCCGCCCGCGGCGCGGCGATTGCCGCCGGGGTGCCGGTGCTGCCCGCGACCGACGGCCCGAGCGGCGTCGAGGACATCAAGGCGTTCTTCGCCGCCCACGGCGGCGGCATCATGATCAAGGCCCTCGCCGGCGGCGGGGGCCGTGGAATGCGCAAGGTGCACAGCGCCGATCAGATCGACGATGCCTACCAGCGCTGCGCCGCCGAAGCCCAACTGGGATTCGGTGATTCCGCGTTGTTCGCCGAGACGCTGGTCGCCGACGCCCGCCACATCGAGGTGCAGGTGGTCGCCGCACCGGCCGGACACCAGACGCACGCACACGCGGTCGGCGACCGCGACTGCAGCATCCAGCGGCGCTACCAGAAGCTGGTCGAAATCGCCCCCGCCCAAGGCCTTTCGGATGACCTGCGCCGCGCCCTGCACCGGGCGGCGGTGCGGTTGTGCGCCCGCGTGGCGCTGCGCGGGCTGGCCACCGTCGAATTCCTGGTCACCGGCGATGACTTCGTCTTTTTGGAGGTCAACCCGCGAATCCAGGTCGAGCACACCGTCACCGAGGAAACCACCGGGCTCGACCTGGTCGCCCTGCAACTCGCCATCGCCGGGGGTGCGTCGTTCTACCAGCTGGGGTTGCCCTCCGGAATCGCCTCCGACGGACTGGAAGTCATCGGCGAGCCGGCCGCCCGCCGCGGCATCGCCATCCAGCTCAGGGTGAACATGGAGACGTTCGGGCCCGACTTCTCCGTCGTTCCCTCGGCGGGCACCCTCACCGTGTTCGCCCCGCCCAGCGGTCCCGGCGTGCGCGTCGACACCTATGGCCGGGCGGGATTGGCGATAAGCCCGCAGTACGACTCGCTGTTGGCCAAACTCATCGTCTTTGTGCACGCGTCATCCGCCGAGCACGGGTCATCATGGCGGGCCGCGGTGCGCAAGGCCCGCACCGCCCTGGCCGAATTCAGCATCGAGGGCGTTCACACGAATGTCGCCTTCCTGCGCGAGCTGCTGACCGACGACCGGATCGAATCCGGTTGGGTGAGCACCGGTTTCCTCGATGAGAAGCTTCCCGAGCTGGCCCGGGCCGCGCTGTCACACCAGCAAGAACCCCGCGCGGCGACGATCGAACTGTATCCCGGCGAGGATGCGCTGCGCGCCCAGTTGGCCGGCACCGTCATCGAGGTAGCGTCCGAGGACGCCGAATACGCGGCGGGCAGCCAGCTGGTTGTCCTGGAAGCGATGAAGATGCAGCACGTGCTCGTCGCGCCGGACGCGCTGCGGACCGTCCGGATCCTGGTGACACCCGGTCAGGTGGTCGGGACCGGAGATCCGCTGTTGGTCTTCACCCGCACCGCGGCCGCCGGTGACGGCGAATCCGTCTCGGCAACAACGGATCTCGATCGCCCGCGAGCCGATCTCGACGAGGTCGTGCGCCGGCATGCCTTGACCCTCGACGAGGGCCGCGAGGCCGCCGTCGCCAAACGGCACCAGCGGGGACGCCGCACCGCCCGGGAGAACATCGCCGATCTGGTCGATCCCGACAGCTTCGTCGAATACGGTGCGCTGGCGATCGCGGCTCAGCGCAGCCGGCGCTCGGAATCCGACTTGATCGTCAACACCCCGGCCGACGGCCTGGTCGCCGGGCTGGCCACCATCGGCGCGGACCGGTTCGGGCGGGACGCGGCGCAGGCCGTCGTGGTGTCCTACGACTACACGGTGCTGGCCGGCACGCAGGGCATGCGCAACCACGCCAAAACCGACCGCGTGTTCGATCTCGCCGAGCGAAAGCGCTTGCCCGTCGTGCTATTCGCCGAGGGCGGCGGCGGCCGGCCGGGCGACACCGACGTCGGCGGCGCCGCCGGCCTGGACGTGCCGACCTTCCGGATGCTCGCGGCGTTGAGCGGCGAGGTGCCGCTGGTGTCGATCGTCTCGGGCCGTTGCTTCGCCGGCAACGCGGCGCTGGCGGGGGTGTGCGACGTGATCATCGCGACGCCGGACGCCAACATCGGGATGGGCGGTCCGGCGATGATTGAGGGCGGCGGACTGGGCGTGTATCCGCCGGAGGCGATCGGGCCGATCGGCGTGCAGCGCCGCAACGGCGTGGTCAGCCTGGTGGCCCGCGACGAGGCCCATGCGGTCGCGCTGGCCAAGCAATATCTCTCGTACTTCCAGGGCCCGCTGAGTGACTGGTCGGCGCCGGATCCACGGCTGGCCCGGCATGTGGTGCCGCAGAACCGGTTACGCGCATACGACGTGCACCGGGCGATCGAGTCGACCGTCGACATTGGCTCGGTGCTCGAGCTGCGGGCAGATTACGGCGTGGGGATTGTCACCGCCCTGGTTCGCGTGGAGGGGGTACCGTACGGGCTGATCGCCAACAGCACCCACCACCTGGGCGGCGCGATAGACGCCGAGGCGGCCGACAAGGCCGGCGACTTCCTGGCCTTGTGCGAATCGTTCGGGTTGCCGGTGATCTCGCTGTGCGACACACCGGGCTTCATGGTGGGGCCCGACGCGGAGAAGGACGCGGCCGTCCGCCGCTTCGGCCGGATGTTCGTCCTGGGTGCGCGGCTGACGGTACCGCTGGGAATGATCATCCTGCGCAAGGCTTATGGACTCGGCGCGATGGCGATGGCCGGGGGTTCATTCCGGGCGCCGCAGTTCACCATCGCCTGGCCGACCGGCGAGATCGGCGGCATGGGTCTGGAAGGCGCCGTCCGCCTGGGATTCAGCAAGGAGTTGGCGGCGGTCGACGATCCGGCCGAGCGCCAAGTCCTGTTCGACCGCCTGGTGGCCGCGGCCTACGAGCACGGCAAGGCGCTGCGGGCGGCCACCACGTTCGAGTTGGACGACGTCATAGACCCAGCAGCCTCCCGGGCCTGGATCACCAGGCTCTCGGGAGGCTGAGGGGTAGAGCGATCAGGCGTGGCCGGAGCCGCAGCCGACGCCGGGCAGACATCCCTGCCCGCCCGGAATGCCACCGGGTCCCGCGTTCTGCCCGCCGGAGCCGCAGCCGACGCCCGGGACGCAGCCCTGGCCACCAGGTCCGCCGCCCGGACCGTTGAACTGGCCGCCCGAGCCGCAGTTTCCGTTGGCGTCGCAGCCGCCGCCGCCCGGGTCGTCCTTGAAGGTGACGTGGGTCGGGGCAGGGGAGTTGGCGGCCAATCCGGTGACGTACACGTCAGCCGCGGCCACGGGGGCGGCGGCGATAGCCGCAGCAACAGCCCCGGCAACAACCAGCGGTTTCATGAGTGTCAATTTCGATAACATGCGGCTGGCATACCACCTCAACACGTGTCCAAAACATCGCGAATAAAATTCGACAGCACGAAGTTCCCGCTGCCGCACGGCGGCGTCACCGCGACGGAAGGCCTGACCACATGACCTCGCAAGATCTGACCGGCCGCACCGCGATCATCACCGGCGCGTCGCGTGGAATCGGGCTTTCGATCGCCCAGCAGCTGGCGGCCGCGGGGGCCAATGTGGTACTCACCGCGCGCAAGCAGGAGGCCGCCGAGGAGGCCGCCGCCCAGGTGGGCCAGCAGGCCCTCGGCGTCGGCGCGCACGCGGTCGACGAGGACGCCGCGCGGCGCTGCGTGGAGCTCACGCTGGAGCGCTTCGGCAGCGTCGACATCCTGGTCAACAACGCCGGAACCAACCCGGCCTACGGTCCGCTGATCGACCAGGATCACGCCCGTTTCACCAAGATCTTCGATGTCAACCTGTGGGCCCCGCTGTTGTGGACTTCGCTCGTGGTCAAGGCGTGGATGGGCGAGCACGGCGGGGCGATCGTCAACACCGCCTCCATCGGCGGTCTGCATCAATCGCCGGCGATGGGCATGTACAACGCCACCAAGGCCGCGCTGATCCATGTGACCAAGCAACTGGCGCTGGAACTTTCGCCGCGCGTCAGGGTCAACGCCATCGCGCCCGGGGTGGTGCGCACCCGGCTCGCCGAGGCGCTGTGGAAGGACCACGAGGACCCGCTGGCCTCGTCTATCGCGCTGGGGCGCATCGGTGAACCCATCGACGTGGCCGGGGCGGTCGCCTTCCTGGTGTCCGACGCGGCCAGCTGGATCACCGGCGAGACCATGGTGATCGACGGCGGCCTGCTGCTCGGCGCCGCGCAGGGCTTCCAGTCCGCGCCGGGCGGCGGTCAATGACCGCCGTCGATACGGCCGACCTGGACGCACGGGTTCAGGCACTGCTCGACGAGCACGATCCGGCGACCAGCGACCCGCGGGATTTCCTTGGCGCGCAATACGATGCGGGGCTGGCCTGGGTGCACCTGCCGCGCGGCTTCGGCGGGTTGGATCTGCCGCGCACCGCCCAGGAGCGCGTCGATGCCCGGCTGGCCGCCGCCGGTGCGCCGGTGGGCGGCACGCCGAAGAACTACATCGGGATGGGCATGGCCGCGCCGACCATCGCCGCGTTCGGCACCGACGACCAGAAACGAAAGTTTCTGCGCCCCTTGTTCACCGGCGAGCAGATCTACTGCCAACTGTTCAGCGAGCCGGGCGCGGGATCCGACCTTGCCGGGGTGTCGACCCGCGCGGTGCGGGACGCGGATAACCCTCAAGACTGGATTGTCAACGGCCAGAAGGTGTGGACGTCGCAGGCGCAACACGCGCAGATGGCGATCCTGGTGGCCCGCACCGATCCGGCCGTGCCCAAACACGCCGGCCTGACCTACTTTCTCTGCGACATGACGCAGCCCGGCGTCGAGATCCGGCCGTTGCGCCAGATCACCGGCGAGGCCGAATTCAACGAGGTGTTCCTCACCGACGTCCGGGTGCCCGACGCGAATCGGCTGGGCCCGGAGGGCGGCGGCTGGCGGGTCGCGACCACCACCCTGAACAACGAGCGGGTGGCGATCGGTTCCCGCGCCGGGGCGCCGCGGGAAGGCGGCCACATCGGCAAGGTCACCGCCGCATGGCGCGACGAGCCGGCGCTGCGCAACCCCGCCATGCACGATCAACTGATGCGGTTGTGGGTGGAGGCGGAGGTCCTTCGGCTCGCCGGCGAGCGGCTGCGGCAGCAGGCCGCCACCGGTCAGCCGGGCCCGGAGGGCGCCGGCATGAAGGTGGCGTTCGCCAAGCTGGCGCAAGCGATTTCGGGCTTCGAGATCGAGCTGCACGGCGAATCCGGCCTCTACTACGACGACTGGACCATGCGCAGGCCCGAGACGGTCGACCTGACCGGCCGCGGGCCCGGATACCGCTACCTGCGGGCGCGCGGCAACTCGATCGAGGGCGGCACCTCAGAAGTCCTGCGCAACACCATCTCCGAGCGGATCCTGGGCCTGCCGGGCGAACACCGCGTCGACAAGGACGTCGCCTGGAAGGACCTGCCCCGATGAGCGCGCACCCCGCCGACCTGCTGTACTCCGACACCGAGGAGGCGTTGCGGGCCGGCGTGCGCCAGCTGTTCGCCGAGCGGTGTCCGCCCGAAGGCGTGGCAAGCCTGTATAACGCCGAACCGCAGAACTTTTCGGGCGTGTGGCGCACGCTGGCCACCGAGCTGGGCGTTGCCGGCCTGCTGGTTCCGGAGTCGCTGGGCGGCGCCGGCGCGAGCGCCCGCGAGGCCGCGGTGGTCATGGAGGAGATCGGCCGGGCCGTCGCGCCGGTGCCGTTTTTGTCCAGCGCGGTGCTCGCCACCATCGCGCTGCTGCGGGCCGGTGACACCGAGACGGTGTCGGCGCTGGCGCAGGGCGAGCTGACGGCGGCGCTGGTGGTGCCGCTGTCGAGCGCGCCGGGCGACCCGGTCCCGCTGGTCAGCGGCGACTCGGACGGCCTGAGCGGATCGGTTACCGGCGTGACCGGCGCCGACGCCGCCGACGTGCTGGTGGTCCCGGTCGCCGCGCCCGCCGGGCTCGAGCTGCACACCGTCGCCCGCGGCGCGGCGGGGCTGCGGGTTTCCCCGCTGCTCGCGCTGGATATGACCAGACCCCTTGCCGCCGTGTCGTTTTCGGGGACACCGTCGTCGCGCGCCGGCGCGGGCGACGAGCCCGTCATCGAAGCCATCCGAACCGGGGCTGCGCTGCTCGCGTCCGAGCAACTCGGGGTCGCCCAATGGTGCTTCGAGACCACGCTGGAATACGTCCGGCAACGCCGGCAGTTCGGCCGCACGATCGGCTCCTACCAGGCGATCAAGCACCGGTTGGCGGACCTGTGGTTCGAAATCGGCGCGGCGACCGCAGCGGCCCGCTACGCCGCCGACACCTGCGCCCGGGACGGCGCGGACGCGGACGCCGCGGCGGCCATCGCCCAGGCCTACTGCAGCGACGTCGCCGTGCGTGCCGCCGAGGAGTGCATCCAGCTGCACGGCGGCATCGGCATGACCTGGGAATATCCCGCACACCTGTACCTCAAGCGCGCCAAGAGCGACCAGTTGGCATTCGGCACCGCATACCGTCACCGCGCCCGCCTGGCCGAATTGGTGGACCTGCCGGCGTTCTGACGTTGCCACCCGCGGCGCGGGCGCGCGCCGTGCCTGGGCTCGCGGTGATTCTTACCTGCGGGCCCGCCAATGACGGCAAACGGCCCCTCGTTGCGCGGCCGGACGGCGCGCCGAGGATAGAGTTTTGCGACCACCCGGGTGGAAGTGGGAGCGGTGCGATGCGAGTGTTGCTGTCGGCGTACGACTCGCGCGGGGGCGTCGAGCCGCTTGCCGCGCTCGCGCTGCAGCTGCGGACGCTCGGCGTCGACGCGGGGGTGAGCGCGCCGCCGGACGCGGAATTCGTCGAGCTGCTGGCCCGGGTGGACATGCCGGTGCTGCCCTTCGGCGAATCGCTGCGGGCGATGAAGACCGGGACGCTGCCGTCGGAGGAGGACCTCCGCCGGCACCTGGACGCGCTGATCGCCGTGCAGTTCGACACCGTGGCCGCCGCGGCCGAAGGGTGCGACGCGCTGGTGGTGGCCGGTTTCCCGCCGGCGGCGGCCGCCGCCCGCTCGGTGGCCGAACGGCTGGGCATCCACTACGTCTATGTCACCTACCAGCCCACCATCCTGCCGTCGCCGCACCACCCGCCGCCCGCCTACGCCAACGGGCCCTTCCCCCCGGGCATGGTCGACAACCGGGTGCTGTGGCAACTGGATGGCCGGCACATGCAGGAGCTGTTCGGCGCGACGCTCAACGCTCACCGGACCGCCATCGGGCTGGCGCCGCTGGACAACCTGCGCGACTACGCGCTGACCGAATCGCCCTGGCTGGCGACGGACCCGATCCTGGACCCCTGGCGCCAGCCCAGCGACCTCGACGTGGTCCAGACCGGCGCGTGGCTGCTGCCCGACGAACGGCCCCTGCCGGCCGAACTGGTGGCATTCCTGGACGCGGGAACGCCGCCGGTCTATGTGGGCTTCGGCAGCATGCCCATGCGCGCCTCCCACGACGTCGCCGGGGTCGCCATCGACGCGATCCGCGCGCAGGGCCACCGCGTCCTGGTGTCCCGCGGCTGGGCGGAGCTGACCCCGATCGACGACGGGGCCGATTGCATGGGCGTCGGCGACGTCAACCACCAGGCGCTGTTCACCCAGGTCGCCGCCGTTGTACACCACGGCGGGGCGGGAACCACCACGACGGCCGCCCGGGCCGGCGCGCCGCAGGTGGTGGTGCCGCAGGGGGCCGATCAGCCCTACTGGGCGGGCCGGGTGCGCGACCTGGCCATCGGCGCCGCCCACGACGGTCCGGCCCCGACCACCGAGTCGCTGTCGGCCGCACTCAAGGCGGTGCTGACCGAGCGGACCCGCGAGCGGGCGCGCTCCGTGGCGGCGACGATCCGCACGGACGGGGCGGCCGTGGCCGCGACCGTGCTGCGGGCGGCGCTAACGCGGTAGCGCCGAGGCGAACACCTGCGTCATCGCGTCCCAATGCCGCTCGGCCGCCGCGGCGTCATAGGGCCCGTTGTCCGGGACCGCGAAACCGTGGCCGGCCGAATACCACTCGATCGTGTGCTCGACGCCGGCCGCCGTCAGCGCCTTGTCGAGTTGCTCGGCGTGATCGGCGGTGAACGACGCGTCGTTCTGGGCGCCGCCCACGTACACCGTGGCGGTCATCCGGTCGGCAAGCAGGTGTGGGCTGTCCTCGGTGTCGGTCACCAGGCCGCCGCCGTGGAAGGACGCCGCGGCGGCCACCCGCTCGGGCACCCGGCCGGCCACCATGAGCGACGTCCGGCCGCCCATGCAATAACCGCACACCCCGAACCGCTCGCCCAGCACCTCGGGGCGGGCGGCCAGGTAGTCGAAGAACGCGGTCGCGTCGGCGGCCATCCGGTCCGGGGTGACGCTGCCGATCATCGAGAACAGGCGCCCGCGTTCCTTCTTGTCGCTGAAGACCGTCGCCATGTCGAACGGCGCCCAGTCCGGGGTGCGGTAGTAGACATCCGGCAGCAGCACGGCGTAACCGAACCCGGCCAGCTTGGCGGCCATCTGCTCGAACGTGTCACGCACGCCGCCGGCGTCGGGATACATGACCACCCCGGGCCAGGGGACTTGCGATTCGGGGCCGTCGGGGGTGAACAGGTGCACCGTGCAGGTGCCATCGGGTGTGGTGACGACGTCGATGATGTTCGGCATGGCACCCGTTCTACTCCGCGGGCCTAGACGTATTCTGACGGCGTGCCGATCCCGACTCCCTACGAGGACCTGCTTCGCCTGGTGCTCGAGCAGGGAACGGCCAAATCCGACCGCACCGGCACCGGGACCCGCAGCCTGTTCGGTCAGCAGCTGCGCTATGACCTCTCGGCCGGCTTCCCGCTGCTCACCACCAAAAAGGTGCACCTGAAATCGGTGATCTACGAGCTGCTGTGGTTTTTGCGCGGCGACTCCAACGTCGGCTGGCTGCACCAGCACGGGGTCACCATCTGGGACGAATGGGCAAGCGACACAGGCGATCTCGGGCCGATCTACGGCGTGCAGTGGCGATCCTGGCCGACGCCTTCGGGCGAGCACATCGACCAGATCAGCGCCGCCCTCGAGCTGCTGCGCACCGACCCCGACTCGCGGCGCATCATCGTGTCGGCGTGGAACGTCGGCCAGATCCCGCAGATGGCGCTGCCGCCGTGTCACGCGTTCTTCCAGTTCTACGTGGCCGACGGGCGGCTGAGCTGCCAGCTCTACCAGCGCAGCGCCGACCTGTTCTTGGGCGTGCCGTTCAACATCGCCAGCTACGCGCTGCTGACGCACATGATGGCCGCCCAGGCCGGCCTGGCCGTCGGCGATTTCGTGTGGACGGGTGGGGACTGCCACATCTACGACAACCATGTCGAACAGGTGCGCCTGCAGCTGAGCCGCGATCCCCGGCCCTACCCGGAACTCGTTCTGGCGCAGCGGGACTCGATCTTCGACTACGTCTACGAGGACGTCGTCGTGCAGAACTACGACCCGCACCCGGCGATCAAAGCCCCCGTCGCCGTATGACCGCCGCATGACCGAGGTGGGCCTGGTGTGGGCTCAGTCGAGCTCCGGCGTGATCGGGCGCGGTGGTGACATCCCCTGGAACGTGCCGGAAGATCTGTTGCGGTTCAAAGAGGTGACGATGGGTCACCCGGTGATCATGGGCCGGCGGACGTGGGAGTCGTTACCGGCGAGGGTGCGCCCCCTGCCCGGGCGCCGCAACGTCGTGCTATCCCGCGACACCGGCTTCGTCGCCGACGGGGCGCAGGTGGTCGGATCCCTGGAGGCGGCGCTGGCCCAAGCCGAGGACGAGCCGCGGACCTGGGTCATCGGCGGCGAGCAGATCTATTTGCTGGCCCTGCCGCACGCCACCCGCTGCGAGGTCACCGAGATCGAAATCGATCTGCGCCGCGATGACGACGACGCCCTGGCGCCGACGCTGGACGACACCTGGGTCGGTGAGACGGGGGAGTGGCAGGCCAGCCGCTCGGGGCTGCGGTATCGCTTCCACAGCTACCGGCGGCCCGCCGCGCACCCGGGCGCGCGCCCGGGCTGACCTGACATACTCGGACGCGGGGGTCGGTCGCACAGGGTCAACCAGGCGTTCGAAGAGAGAAGGGGGAATTGGCAGTGATAACCGAACCCGTGAAGACGTTCTCTCGAAAATTCATGGGCTACGACACCGCCGCGGTTGATGCCCACATCGAGATGCTGACCACCAAGCAGCAACTGCTGCTTGACGACGTCGAGAGCCTCCGGGCCCGGCTGCAGGAATCCGCCGATCAGACGGCCGCGCTGCGCAAAGAGGTGGCCGTGCTCACGGATACCTCGCCCTCGCCCCACGCGGTGCAGCAGCGGATGGCGAAAATGCTGAGCCGCGCGGTCGACGAGGTGGCCGAGATGCAGGCCGAGGCGCGCGCCGAAGCGGATGCGGTGATCGCGGCGGCCGAGGCCGAGGCTGAAGCCGCGGAACGAAAGCGCGACGAGGTGCTGGCCGACATGGCCGCGCAGCAAAAAGCCCTGGAAGCCGAGTACGCGGAGACCAAGGAGCGGCTCGACGCGGAACTGGCCGAGATGCGCGCCGAGACCGAATCGGCGATCAAGAAGGCGCGCCAGGAGGCCGAACGCGAGTGCGAGCAGCTGCTCGGCGACGCGAAGAAGGGCGCCGACCATTACCGGGAGAAGGCGCAGCGCGCGGTGGACGAGGCGACGGCGCGGCGCATCAAGATCCTCGAGCAGCTGATGGGCGTCTACCACGACCTCGACGAGGTGCCGAAGGCCCTCGAGGCGGCCTACGCCGAACAAAACGACTCGGGCGACGAGGCCGTGCTGAAACCGCTGGACCGCAAGGTCCGCGCGGGCTGAGTCGCGCTGGCGTGGCCTGCCGGGGTTGTCGCACCCAAGAGGTATTCTCTGCGCCGTGCCAACCCGCAGGCTATCGGCCGACCAAGCCCGCCGGATAGCCGTTGCAGCCCAAGGTTTTACCGAGCCCCGGCCCGGCGGTGAGATCACCCGGGCACACCTGAAGCGGCTGATCTCCAGAATCCAAGTGCTGCAACTGGATTCGGTCTCGGTAGCGGTGCGGGCGCATTACGCCCCGGTGTTCAGCCGGCTCGGCCCCTACGACCGCGACGTGCTCGACCGCGCCGCCTGGGGTCCGCGGTCCGCACGGCTGCTGGCCGAATACTGGGTCCACGAGGCCGCGCTGATGGCCGTCGAGGACTGGCCGCTGTTGCGCTGGCGGATGCGCCAGTATTCCCACGGCCGCTGGGGCACCCACATCGTCAAGGCCAACCCGCAACTCGCCGATAAGATCGTCGCCGCCGTCGCCGAGCTCGGACCGAGCACCGCCGGACAGATCGAGGCCCACCTCGAGGCCGGACCGCGTGGGCCCAAAGGAAGCTGGTGGGGCAACCGCAGCGACACCAAATGGGTGGCCGAGGCCCTGTTCTCCGCCGGGGTGCTCACCACCGCCACGCGGGTGGGCTTCGCCCGCCACTACGACCTGGTGGAGCGGGTGTTGCCGGCCCGCGTGCTGGCCCGCGAGGTCGACGACGACGAGGCGATCCGCGAGCTCACGCTGCGGGCCGCCACCGCGCTGGGCGTGGGCACCGAGGCCGATATCCGCGACTACTTCCGGCTGTCGGCCGCCCAGGTCAAGCCGGCGATCGCCGCGCTGGTGGCCACCGGTGACCTCGAGCCCGTCGACGTCGACGGCTGGTCGGCGCCGGCCTATCTGCGGGCGGGCCGCGCGGTGCCCCGCACCGACCGCGGCACCGCGCTGCTGTGTCCGTTCGACCCGCTGATCTTCTTCCGTCCGCGCGTCGAGCGCCTGTTCGAATTCCATTACCGCATAGAGATTTACACGCCGGCCGCCAAGCGGCAGTACGGCTATTACGTGTGGCCGCTGCTCATGGACGGGCGACTGGTGGCGCGCGTCGACCTCAAGGCCGACCGCGCCGCCGGCACACTGCGGGTCCTCGGCGCGTTCGGGGAACCGGATGCGCCCAGGGATCGCGTCGCCGCGGCGCTGGCCGGTGAGCTTCAATCCATGGCGGCGTGGCTGGGCCTGGGCGGATTCAGCGTCGCCGGGAACGGTGATCTGTCCGGTGAGCTGCGCGCGGCGGCCAAGCGGGCCGGCTGATGGCGGCGTCGACGTCCAGGGAACTCAACGCCACACTGTGGAAGGCGGCCGAGAAGCTGCGCGGCTCCCTGTCGGCCGGCCAGTACAAGGACGTGATCCTGGGGCTGGTGTTCCTGAAGCATGCCTCCGCCTCACACTGGAAAGTGTTGGCGGACAACGTAACCTCCGAAGGCATCGGCCGGCTGGCCGATGAGGCGATGGACGCCGTGATGACGGCGACACCGGCGCTGGCCGGGATGCTGCCCCGGCTGTACGGCAACCTCGACCGGCGTCGCCTCGGTGAGCTGGTGACCGTGCTCGACGGCGCCCGGATCGGTGACCGCGACAGCCGGGCCGGCGACCTGATGGGCGAGGTCTACGAGTACTTCCTGGGCAATTTCGCGCGCGCGGAAGGGCGGCGGGGCGGCGAATTCTTCACCCCGCCCAGCGTCGTGCGGCTGCTCGTCGAGGTGCTCGAACCGACCGGCGGGCGGGTGTATGACCCGTGCTGCGGCTCGGGCGGGATGTTCGTGCAGACCGAGCACTTCGTCGCCGAACGCGACGGTGACCCCGCGAACGTCACCGTCTACGGCCAGGAAAGCGTCGAGCAGACCTGGCGGATGGCGAAACTGAACCTCGCCGTGCACGGCATCGACGGCTCAGATCTGGGCGCCCGGTGCGCCGACACGTTCGTCACCGACCTGCACGCCGGCGTGCAGATGGACTACGTGATGGCCAATCCGCCGTTCAACATCAAGGATTGGGCCCGCGACGAGGAGGACCCGCGCTGGCGCTTCGGCGTTCCGCCCGCCACCAACGCGAATTACGCCTGGATCCAACACATCCTGTCCAAGCTGGCGCCCGGCGGCACGGCCGGTGTGGTGATGGCCAACGGTTCGATGTCGTCGAACGCCATGGGGGAGGGCGACATTCGGGCCCGCATCGTCGAGGCGGATTTGGTGTCGTGTGTGGTCGCATTGCCCGCGCAACTGTTCCGCAGCACCGCGATACCGGTGTGCCTGTGGTTCTTCGCCATGGACAAGGCGCACCGATCCGGGCAGGTGCTGTTCGTCGACGCGCGGGGCATGGGCCAGCTGGTGGATCGCGCCGAGCGCGCACTGACCCGCGACGAGATCGTCCGGATCGCCGATGCCTACCACGGGTGGTCCGGCGCGGCGTCGGCCCTCGCCAAAGGCCTTGCGTATGAGGATGTTCCGGGATTCTGTCGGTCCGTGCCGGTGGACGACATCAGGGCGGCGGGCTACCCGCTGACCCCCGGGCGCTATGTGGATGCGCCGGCCGTGCCGGATGACGGCGAGCCGGCCGCCGACAAGATCGCGCGATTGACCGGCGAGCTGCTGGCCGCGCTGGACGAATCGGCGCGCGCGGACCAAGCGGTGCGCCGTCAGGTGGAGCGGCTGCGGTGAACACCGTCCTGGGCGATCACCTCGATTTTCGCAGCGGAAGCAGCGCGCCCCGGCGGGCGTCCGGCGGAGGGGTCCCCATCTATGGGGCCAACGGCGCGATCGGTTACGCCGCCGAGCACAACGCCAGCGGGCCCGTGATCGTGCTGGGCCGCGTCGGGTCGTACTGCGGCAGCCTGCGCTACTGCGACTCCGATGTCTGGGTCACCGAGAACGCGCTGGTGTGCCGCGCCAAGGACCCCCGAGAGACCCGGTATTGGTACTACGCCCTGCACACCTGCCGGCTGGCCGACCACCGATCCGGGTCGGGGCAGGCCCTGCTCAACCAGAGGATCCTGAACGACGTGTCGGTGCCGACGGTCGCCGCGGGCGAACGGCGTCGGATCGCGGAGGTGCTGGGCGCCCTCGACGACAAGATCGCCGCCAACGACCGGGTGACCGGGGCGGCCGAACGCCTGATGATCGCCCTCGCCGAAGCGGCGCCGGGTCGGGTGCGGCTGTCCAGTTTGGCGAGCCGGTCGACGGTGATCTGCCACGTCAGCGAATTCGACGAGCGCCTCGCCCACTTCAGCCTTCCGGCGTTCGACGACGGCGCGAGACCCCGCCTGGTCGACGCCGCGGCGGTGCGCAGCGCCAAGCTGCTCCTGACGGAGCCCTGTGTGTTGTTCGCCAAGCTGAACCCGAGGATCCCGCGGATCTGGAACGTGCCGAGCCTGCCGTCGCACATGGCGGTGGCCAGCACCGAGTTCGTGGTGCTGCACCCACAGGGCTGCGATTCCTCGGCGCTGTGGTCGGCGCTGCGGCAGCCGGACGTCTCACTGCGGCTGCAGCGGCGGGCCGCGGGGACCTCGGGCAGCCATCAACGGATCCGGCCCGGCGACCTGCTGGACGTGTCGGTCCCCGACGTGCGCCTGCTGAGCCCGGCGGCGTTGCGGACGATCAGCGATCTGGGTGCGCTGTGTCACGCCGGGCGCGCCGAGAGCGCGCGGTTGTCGGCCTTGCGCGATGCGCTGCTGCCGTTGCTGGTCTGCGGGAAGGTGCGGGTCTCCTCGCGCCACTCCGTGGCGCGCATCGTCGCCCGGCTAAGGTGAGCGCCGTGGCCGAGATCGCGCCGCTGCGCGTGCAACTGATCGCCAAGACCGACTTCTTGGCGCCCCCGGACGTGCCATGGGACACCGACGCCGACGGCGGTCCCGCGCTGGTCGAGTTCGCGGGCCGGGCCTGCTACCAGAGCTGGTCGAAGCCCAACCCCAAGACCGCGACCAACGCCGGCTACATCAAACACATCATCGACGTCGGGCACTTTTCGGTGCTCGAGCACGCGAGCGTGTCGTTCTACATCACCGGCATCTCCCGATCGTGCACCCACGAGCTGATCCGGCATCGGCACTTCTCGTATTCGCAGCTGTCGCAGCGCTACGTCCCCGAGAAGGACTCGCACGTGGTCGTGCCCCCGGGACTGCAGGACGACCCGGAACTGCAGCAGATCCTGGCCGCGGCCGCCGACGCCAGCCGTGCCACCTACACCGAGCTGCTGACCAAACTGGAAGCCAAGTTCGCCGATCAACCCAGCGCCGTCTTGCGGCGCAAGCAGGCCCGCCAGGCCGCCCGCGCCGTGCTGCCCAACGCAACCGAGACCCGCATCGTGGTGACCGGCAACTACCGGGCGTGGCGCCACTTCATCGCGATGCGCGCCAGCGAGCACGCCGACGTGGAAATCCGCCGGCTGGCCATCAAATGCCTGCGCCAGCTCTCGGGTGTGGCGCCCGCGGTGTTCGCCGACTTCGAGATCTCCACCCTGGCCGACGGCACGGAGGTCGCGACCAGCCCGCTGGCGACCGAAGCCTGACGCGAAGTCGCGCGACGGCGCGTCTACGCGGGTGCTAAATACCTTGCTGGGGCCAGGTAACCTGAACACCGTGAGCACCGCCGGATTCGACGCCCCAGCGCGGCTGGGAACCGTGCTGACCGCGATGGTCACACCGTTTCGGCCCGACGGCTCCGTCGACACCGCCGCGGCCGCCCAGCTGGCCAATCACCTGATCGACGCGGGCTGCGACGGCCTGGTGATCTCCGGCACCACCGGCGAGTCCCCGACCACCACCGACGACGAGAAGCGAGAGCTGCTGCGCGTCGTGCTGGACGCCGTCGGCGACCGGGCCCGCGTCATCGCCGGCGCCGGCACCTACGACACCGCCCACAGCGTCCGGCTGGCCAAGGCCTGCGCGGCCGAGGGCGCCCACGGGCTGCTGGTGGTCACGCCGTACTACTCCAAGCCGCCGCAGAGCGGGTTGATCGCCCACTTCACCACCGTCGCCGACGCGACCGACCTGCCGGTGCTGCTCTACGACATCCCGCCGCGCTCGGTGATACCGATCCAGCCCGACACCATCCGCGCGCTGGCCGCCCACCCGAACATCGTCGGGATCAAGGACGCGAAGGCCGACCTGCACAGCGGGGGCCAGATCATCGCCGAGACCGGACTGGCCTACTACTCCGGCGACGACGCGCTGAACCTGCCGTGGCTGGCCATGGGTGCGACCGGCTTCATCAGCGTGATCTCGCACGTGGCCGCGGGGCAGCTGCGGGAGATGTTGTCCGCCTTCAGCTCCGGGGACATCGCCACCGCCCGCAAGATCAACGCCACCGTCGCCCCGCTGTGCGACGCGATGGCCCGGCTGGGCGGGGTGACCATGTCCAAGGCCGGCCTGCGCCTGCAGGGCATCGACGTCGGCGATCCGCGGTTGCCCCAAATGCCCGCCACGCCAGAACAACTCGAGGCGTTGGCCGCCGATATGCGTGCGGCGTCAGTGCTGCGGTGACCCGAGGAGTTTCCGAGAAGTGGATGTAGACCTCGCCCCGCCAGGCCCCTTGGCCACGGGAGGGTTGCGGGTCACCGCTCTTGGCGGCATCAGCGAAATCGGCCGCAACATGACGGTTTTCGAGCACCTGGGCCGGCTGCTGATCATCGACTGCGGGGTGATGTTCCCCACCCACGACGAGCCCGGGGTCGATCTGATCCTGCCGGATCTGCGCCACATCGAAGACCGGCTCGACGACATCGAGGCGCTGGTGCTCACCCACGCCCACGAGGACCACATCGGCGGCATTCCCTTCCTGCTCAAGCTGCGCCCCGACATCCCGGTCGTCGGTTCGAAGTTCACGCTGGCGCTGGTCGCGGCGAAATGCCGCGAGCACCGCCTCAAGCCGGTGTTCGTCGAGGTGGCCGAGGGCCAGAAGAGCAGTCACGGCGTGTTCGAATGCCAGTACTTCGCCGTCAACCACTCCATCCCCGACGCGCTGGCGATCGCCGTACACACCGGTGCCGGAACGGTTCTGCACACCGGTGACATCAAGCTCGACCAGCTTCCCCTGGACGGCCGCCCCACCGACCTGCCCGGCATGTCCCGGCTCGGTGACGCAGGGGTGGACCTGTTCCTGTGTGATTCGACCAATGCCGAGCACCCGGGCGTCGGCCCGTCGGAAAGCGAAGTGGGCCCGACGCTGCACCGGCTGATCCGCGGCGCCGAAGGCCGCGTCATCGTGGCATGCTTTGCCTCCAACGTCGACCGCGTGCAGCAAATCATCGACGCCGCAGTCGCATTGGGCCGGCGGGTCTCGTTCGTCGGCCGATCCATGGTGCGCAACATGGGCATCGCCCGCGAACTCGGGTTCCTGCGGGTGGCCGACTCGGACGTGATCGACATCGGCGCCGCCGAGATGATGCCGCCCGAGCAGGTGGTGCTGATCACCACCGGCACGCAGGGCGAACCGATGTCGGCGTTGTCGCGGATGTCGCGCGGCGAGCACCGCAGCATCACCCTGACCGCCGGTGACCTGGTGGTGCTGGCGTCGTCGCTGATCCCGGGCAACGAGGAGGCGGTCTACGGCGTCATCGACGAGCTCGCCAAGATCGGTGCCCGCGTCGTCACCAATGCCCAAGCGCGCGTGCATGTTTCGGGGCACGCCTACGCCGGGGAATTGTTGTTCCTGTACAACGGGATTCGGCCGCGCCACGTCATGCCCGTGCACGGGACCTGGCGCATGCTGCGCGCCAACTCCAAACTCGCGGCCCGCACCGGCGTGCCGGAGGAGTCGATCCTGCTGGCCGAGAACGGCGTGAGCGTCGACCTGGTGGCGGGCAAGGCCTCCATCGCCGGCGCGGTGCCGGTGGGCAAGATGTTCGTCGACGGCCTGATCAACGGCGACGTCGGCGACATCACCCTGGGCGAGCGGCTCATCCTGTCGTCGGGCTTCGTGGCGGTGACCGTCATCGTCACCCGCGGCACCGGTCGCCCGGTCGCCCCGCCGCACCTGCAATCGCGCGGATTCTCCGAGGACCCCAAGGCGCTCGAACCCGCCGTGCGCCGGGTCGAGGCCGAACTGGAAGCGCTTGCGGCCGAGAACATCACCGATCCGGGCCGCATCGCTCAGGGCGTGCGGCGCACCGTCGGCAAGTGGGTGGGCGAGACCTACCGCCGCCAGCCGATGATCGTGCCGACCGTCATCGAGGTCTGAACTCGGCGTCTGGGCCGCGAAACTTAACTCATTGCGGTGATGACCGGCGTGTCATCGCAGATGTTTAAGTGTCGCGGAGGATCGCTGCACTCAGATCTTCTCGGCGTAGGCCGACCACTCCAGTTGCGAGGCCTTGAGTTTGCGGCCGGTGGGCTCGACGTAGCGCTGTACGAGCTCGTCGGGACCGGCCTGCTCCACCAGCTGCCAGCCGTATTCGCCGAGGAACGCGGCCACCTCGTCGGGCTGCAGACCGAAATGCCACAGTTGCCGCCGCTGGCGCACGGTGCGGTACAGGGTGCGGGTGCCATACCGGTTGGTGCCGTCGATGAAATCCCTACGCACATAGGTGAACACCAACCGGCTGCCGGGCGCGGTCGCTCGCAGCCCGTCCAGGGTGCGCCGCACGGTCGCCTCGGTGAGGTACTGGGTGACGCCCTCGCAGATGAAGAACACCCGGTAATCGGTGCGATAACCGTGCTCGGCCAGCGCGGTGAGCAGGTCGTCATGCTCGAGGTTCAACGCCACCAACCGAACCGACAGCGGCAGCTCGCCGAGCACCCGGCGGACCGTCTTGAACTTGCGCGCGACGTTCACCGGCAGATCGACCTCGAACACCGGGATGCGGACCCGCCGCGTCAGCAGGTAGGCGCGGGTGTCCAGGCCCGCGCCGAGGATGACGACGGCGTTGATGTCGTCGAGCGACTCCTTGAGCTTGTCGGCGATAAAACGCTTGCGGCAGGCCAGGTTTGCCCACAAGCCCGGACCGGTGAACTCCGAGCCGCGGATCAGCGCCCGGCGCACCGGGGCGAACCGGGTGGCTCCGACCAGCCACCGCAGCGGGGCGGGCAAGAACAGCTCCGCGAAGTCGTCGTCGACCAGGCGGCGGCCGGGCGCCTCGTTCTGCTCGACGGCGGCCAGCACCATCGGACCAAATGCCGTCTGCGCAACCAGGTTTCGGGCCATGGCGGCTACTTGTTCAGGAATCCCGCGTCGACGGGCAGGGTCACGCCGGTGATGTAGCGAGCTTGGTCGGACACCAGCCACGCCACCGCGTTGGCGACGTCCTCGACGTCGAGCACCTCCACCGGCATGGCGTTGCCCATGGCGCCCGGCGTGTCGGTCGCGGCGGCCATCTTCGCCAGCCACTCGCGGGTGAACTCGTTGTTGATCATCGGCGTCTCGACCCCGGACGGATGGATCGAGTTGACCCGAATCATCTGTCCAGCAAGCAGATTCGCATAGACCCGCATCAGCCCGACCACCCCGTGCTTGGCGGCGGCATAGCCGACGGAACCGGCATCGGGGCTGCCGACCCCGGCCAGCCCCGCGCTCGAGCTGATCAGCACGATCGACCCGCCGGTGCCCTGCTTGACCATCGTGGGTATCGCGACCTTGATGGTGTGGTAGACGCCGGTCAGGTTGACGTTGATGACGTCGTGCCAGCCGTCGTCACCGGACTGCATGGGGGCGATGCCGGCGTTGGCCACCACGATGTCCAGCCGGCCGAACTCGTCCAGGCCGGCCTGCAGTGCCGCCGACAGCGATTCGCGGTCGCGGACGTCGCCACGAGAGGCCACGATCCGGGAGCCGGTGTCTTCCACCAGCTTCACGGTGGCCGCCAGGTCTTCGGGCGTGGCCAGGGCGTAGGGCACGCTGGCGATCTGGTCGCACAGGTCGACGGCGATGATGTCCGCGCCGTCGGCGGCCAGCCGCACCGCGTGCGCGCGGCCCTGCCCGCGCGCCGCGCCGGTGATGAAGGCGACCTTGCCCGTCAGGGGCCCTTCGGACGACCTGGCCATCAGGGCCGCAACTGTCCTTTGGCCGGATCGCCCGCCGGGACCGGCTGCAGCATCTTGATGTCGGGCGCCCCGTCCAGGTGCTCGCCAGCCGCGGTGAACATCTTGGTGACCGCCGGTGCGGTGCTGTGCGCCTTGAGCGCCTCGGCGTCGGCCCACTGCTCGACGAAGACGAAGGTCTCGCCCGATTCGTGCACGGCATACAGCTGGCAGCCCGGCTCCTCGTGCACCTCCACGGCCGCGGTTTTGAGGATGTCGCGAACGGTGTCGACCGACTCGGGTTTGACGGTCAAGGTGGCGACGACGACGACGGGCATTGATGGCCTCCTGGGCGCTCCGGGTGGGTGACGAGCACGACTTCTCGCAACCGGATGTCACCCTACTCACGCGATGTGAGGGCCGATTCGGGCCATGCCGGACAAGCCGGGCCGTTACCAGTGTGGCGGGTGGTGTAGATGATGCCGTTGCGACTACGCTTGCCGGCATGCCCAGTAAGACCGCCGCCCGCTCCGGAAGCCGAACGAGCAGGTCAAAGGCCACATCGCGGCCCAGCCGGTCCCGGGGAGCGCGCCCGGCGGCGCCCCGCAAGAAGTCCGGCAAGCCCGCCAGGCGGCGTAACCAGGCCCCGCTGGTTTCCGCCGGGCTGACCTGCGGTCGCGCCATGCGCGCCATCTGGATGATGGCCGCGCGGGGAACGGGCGGCGCGGCCCGGTCGATCGGGCGCGCCCACGACATCGACCCGGGGCATCGCCGCGATGGCATCGCGCTGCTGCTGCTGGGCTTTTCGGTGGTGGTCGCCGCCAGTTCGTGGTTCCACGCCGCCGGGCCGGTCGGGACGTGGGTCGACACGGCGCTGCGGACCTTCATCGGCGCGGGTGTGCTCGCGCTGCCGGTCGTCACCGCCGCGGTGGCGGTGACGCTGATGCGCACCGAGCCGAACCCCGACGTGCGGCCCCGGCTGATCCTGGGCGCCAGCCTGATCACCCTGTCGGTGCTCGGGTTGCGCCACCTGTGGTCCGGTTCGCCGGGCGACCCCGAGGCGCGCCGCCGCGCGGCCGGTTTCATCGGCTTCGCCATCGGCGGGCCGCTCTCGGACGGGCTCACCCCGTGGATCGCGGCGCCGCTGCTGTTCATCGGCTTCATGTTCGGCCTGTTGCTGCTGACCGGCACCACGATCCGCGAGGTGCCCGTGGTGATGCGCAACCTGTTCCACACCCGGTTCGTCGACGAGGGCTACGACGACGAGCCGTACGACTACGCCGACGAGTTCGACGACTTTGAGGACGCTGCCGCGGCGGACCGCGACGACTACCACGACGAGGCGCCTGCCGTCCCCGACGAGGCGCCGCCGCCGGCCTGGTCACCCGACGACGACGCCCAGGCCGCGCTGCAGGACGACATTCCCACCGTGCCCGAGCCCGCCGTCCAGCCCACGTCGCGGGGCCGCAAGCGCGGGCGGTCGGCGGACAAGCACGACACCGTCGAGCTGGACCGGGTCGTCGAGGGCCCCTACACGCTGCCCTCGCTGAACCTGCTGGTCGCGGGGGACCCACCCAAGAAGCGCAGCGCCGCCAACAACGTCATGGCCGACGCCATCACCGAGGTGCTGACCCAGTTCAAGGTGGACGCCGCCGTCACCGGCTGCACCCGCGGGCCGACCGTCACCCGCTACGAGGTCGAGCTGGGGCCGGGCGTGAAGGTCGAGAAGATCACCGCGCTGCAGAAGAACATCGCCTATGCGGTGGCCACCGAGAGCGTGCGCATGCTGGCCCCGATCCCGGGCAAGTCCGCGGTCGGCATCGAGGTGCCCAACACCGACCGAGAGATGGTGCGGCTGGCCGACGTGCTCACCGCGCCGTCGACCCGGCGCGACCACCACCCGCTGGTGATCGGGCTGGGCAAGGACATCGAGGGCGACTTCATCTCGGCCAACCTGGCCAAGATGCCGCACCTGCTGGTCGCCGGTTCCACGGGATCCGGTAAGTCCAGCTTCGTCAACTCGATGCTGATCTCGCTGCTGGCGCGGGCCACCCCCGAGGAGGTCAGGATGATCCTGATCGACCCGAAGATGGTGGAACTTACGCCTTACGAAGGCATTCCGCACCTGATCACCCCGATCATCACCCAGCCCAAGAAGGCGGCGGCCGCGCTGGCGTGGCTGGTCGAGGAGATGGAGCAGCGCTACCAGGACATGCAGGCCTCCCGGGTGCGCCACATCGACGACTTCAACGAGAAGGTGCGCTCCGGCGCCATCACCGCGCCACTGGGCAGTCAGCGCGAGTACCGGCCCTACCCGTATGTGGTGGCGATCGTCGACGAGCTGGCCGACCTGATGATGACCGCCCCCCGCGACGTCGAGGACGCCATCGTGCGGATCACCCAGAAGGCCCGCGCCGCCGGCATTCACCTGGTGCTGGCCACCCAGCGGCCGTCGGTGGACGTGGTCACCGGGCTGATCAAGACCAACGTGCCGTCGCGGCTGGCGTTCGCCACGTCGTCGCTGACCGACAGCCGCGTCATCCTGGACCAGGCCGGCGCGGAAAAGCTGATCGGCATGGGCGACGGCCTGTTCCTGCCGATGGGCGCGGGCAAGCCGATCCGGCTGCAGGGCGCCTACATCACCGACGAGGAGATCCACGCCGTCGTCACCGCCTGCAAGGACCAGGCCGAACCGGAGTACACCGAGGGCGTCACCGCCGCCAAGCCCACCGGCGAACGCACCGACGTCGACCCCGACATCGGCGACGACATGGACGTGTTCCTGCAGGCAGTCGAGCTGGTGGTATCCAGCCAGTTCGGTTCGACGTCGATGCTGCAGCGCAAGCTGCGCGTCGGCTTCGCCAAGGCCGGCCGGCTGATGGACCTGATGGAGACCCGCGGGATCGTCGGGCCGTCGGAGGGCTCCAAGGCGCGTGAGGTGCTGATCAAGCCCGACGAACTGGCCGGAACGCTGGCGCTGATCCGCGGTGGCAGCGATGCCGACGGATCCGACGAGGACGAGTAGCGGCGATCGCGAGGGCGGCGCAGCCGGGCGATGCGGGTCGCCGCCATCGAGCTAGAGCACCAGCAGCATCCGGGAGTTGCCGAGGATGTTGGGCTTGACGTAGCTGAGGTCCAGGAACTCGGCGACACCGATGTCATACGACCGGCACATCTCCTCGAACACCTCGGCGGTCACGGGCGTGCCCTCGATCTCGGTGAACCCGTGCCGGGCGAAGAACTCGGTTTCGAACGTCAACACGAACAGCCGCTTCAGGGCCAGCTCGCGAGCGACCTCGAGCAGCCGGTCGACGATCGCGTGGCCGATGCCGTGGCCGGTCATCGCCGGATCCACCGCGACGGTGCGGATCTCGCCGAGGTCGGACCACATCACGTGCAGGGCGCCGCAACCGACCACCCGGCCCTCGTGCTCGGCCACCCAGAACTCCTGCACGGCCTCGTACAGCGTCACCAAATTCTTCTCGAGCAGGATCTTTCCGGCGTAGGTGTCGACCAGGTGCTTGATGGCCGGAACATCGGATGTTCGCGCGCGCCGAACCAGCGGCCGATAACGCTCTGGACTTCTGCTCACGGCTAACAGTATCGACATCTCGGACGGCTGTGCTGGTCAACCGTTATTCTGTTGCCGTGTCGGGGCAGCCGCAGACGGGTCCGTTAACCGGACCGCCGGGCCGCGCAAACATCGCCAATCTCGCCAATACGCTGACCCTGTTGCGGCTGGTGCTGGTGCCGGTCTTCCTGCTCGCCCTGTTCGCCGGCGACGGCCGCGAAAGCGGCTTCCGCGTAATCGCTTTCGTCATCTTCGCGATCGCCTGCATCACCGATCGGCTGGACGGCCTGCTGGCCCGCAACTACGGCATGGCGACCGAATTCGGCGCGTTCGTCGATCCGATCGCCGACAAGACGCTGGTGGGCTCGGCGCTGATCGGGCTTTCGATGCTCGGGGAGCTGCCCTGGTGGGTCACGGTGCTGATCCTGACGCGCGAATTCGGGGTGACCGTGCTGCGGCTGGCCGTGATTCGCCGCGGCGTCATCCCGGCCAGCTGGGGCGGCAAACTCAAGACCGTCGTGCAGGTGCTGGCCATCGGCTTGTTCGTGCTGCCCTGGACGGGAACCCCGGGGCCGTTCCGGGTGGTCGCGGCGGTGGTGATGGGCGCGGCGATCGTGCTGACGGTGATCACCGGCATCGACTACGTCGTGTCGACGGTGCGGGAAGTCCGCCGCACGCCCGGTTGATTCTCCGGCCCCGACCGGGAACCAGACCACCGCTCTCGGCGTTCACCTAGTGAGCACCTGCCGCAGCAGTGCGTGCCGCGCAGGGCCGACCGGACGAAGGAGGGCGGGATGGCGCCATTGGTGCGCGAGGTCATCGGCGACGTGCTGCGCGAGGCCCGCACGACACAGGGCCGCACGTTGCGCGAGGTCTCCGATTCGGCGCGGGTGAGCCTCGGCTACCTGTCCGAGGTGGAGCGCGGCCGCAAGGAGCCCTCCAGCGAGCTGCTGAACGCGATCTGCGACGCGCTGGACGTGCCGTTGTCGTCGGTTCTCATCCACGCCGGCGAGCGGATGGCCAGCGAGGAGCGCACGGCCGTCGGCGCGCCCGCGGACGGCGCGAGCGGCACCAGCATCAAGGTCGTCATCCCACCGGTGGCCTCGTTGGCGTTGGCCTGAGCGCCGGGCACCGATCCCGCGTAAGGGGTGGGGCGATCGGCGCCGACCCACTAAATTGAGCGACAGGCGCAGAGCCCTCAGGCCCACCCGGGGATCCTCAAGAAGCGAAGGCGGAGCTAACTCATGGCCAATCCGTTCGTCAAGGCGTGGAAGTACCTCACGGCGCTGTTCAACGCCAAGATCGACGAGCACGCCGACCCCAAAGTGCAGATCCAGCAGGCCATCGAGGAAGCGCAACGCACGCACCAGGCGCTGACCCAGCAGGCCGCGCAGGTCATCGGCAACCAGCGGCAGCTGGAGATGCGGCTCAACCGTCAGCTGGCGGACGTGGAGAAGCTGCAGGTCAACGTGCGTCAGGCGTTGACGCTGGCCGACCAGGCCACCGCCGCCGGGGACGCCGCCAAGGCGACCGAGTACAACAACGCCGCCGAGGCGTTCGCCGCCCAGCTGGTGACCGCCGAGCAGAGCGTCGAAGACCTCAAGACGCTGCACGACCAGGCGCTGGGCGCGGCCGCGCAGGCCAAGAAGGCCGTCGAGCAGAACGCCATGGTGCTGCAGCAGAAGATCGCCGAGCGCACCAAGCTGCTGAGCCAGCTCGAGCAGGCCAAGATGCAGGAGCAGGTGAGCGCCTCGCTGCAGTCGATGAGCGATCTCGCCGCCCCCGGCAACGTGCCCAGCCTCGACGAGGTGCGCGACAAGATCGAGCGACGGTACGCCAACGCGATCGGGGCCGCCGAGCTCGCGCAGGGGTCGGTGCAGGGCCGGATGCTCGAGGTCGAGCAGGCCGGGGTGCAGATGGCCGGTCATTCCCGGCTCGAGCAGATTCGCGCCTCGATGCGCGGGGAGGCCCTGCCGACCGGCGGGACGCCGGCCGCGGGGACGACGCCCGCGCCCGCGGAGAGCGCTGGCGGCTCGGTGACCGAGAAGCCACTTGGCCAGTAGCCGAAGCGTCATGGCGGTGAAGGCGTCGCGGCCCGGTCCGTGGCGCGCGTTCCTGCACCGCGGACTGGCCACCGCCGCCGACCTGTCCGACCTGGTGGCCCGCAAGCTCAGCGCGGCCGCGGACCCGCGCGCACGCCAGTTGCGGCGCCGTCGTCGCGCGCTGCGCTGGGGCCTGATCTTCAGCGCGGGCTGTGTGTTCTGGGCGGCGGTGACGATGCTGCTGGCGGCCTGGGGCTGGTTCGCGCTGCTGCTCGAAATCACCGGCGGCGTCGCGGTGTTCATGGCGATCCCGGCGACGCTGTTGCTGCTTCGCTATCGCTGGCTGCGCTCCGAGCCGCTGCCGGTGCCGCGGGCCACCACCGGGCGCCGGCTGCCGCCGCCGGGTTCGGCGGCGCGCCCGGCGATGTACGCGCTGGGCGCCTCCGAGCGTGGATTTTCCTCCCTGGTGGCGGTGATCGAGCGGGGCGCGATGTTGCCGGCCGCCGAGATCCGCGACCTGACCGCCGCCGCCACCAGAACCTCGGCCGCCATGGCGTCCACCGCCGCGCAGGTGGTGTCGATGGAGCGGGCGGCCGAAGCCAGCGCGGAATCGCGGACGTATCTGGTGCCCACCATCAACGCGTTCACCGCCCAGCTGTCTGCGGGCGTTCGCCAATACAACGAAATGGTCACCGCGGCAGCGCAATTGGTGTCCTCGGCGAACGGCGACGGATCGGCCGCGTCGCAGCACTACCGCGCGGAGCTGGCCGGGGCGACGGACCGGCTGCTCGGTTGGGCGCAGGCCTTCGACGAACTCGGCGGGCTGCGGGGAACCGGCTAGTCGCCGAGAAGCGTTGTCAGAACGTCGCTTTCAGCGACGGCACCAACAGCGCCGCCAGGCCGCGCGCGGTGGCCTTGAGCATGTCGAAGAAGTCAAAGTAATCCCGCCACAACGTGATTCGCCCGTTCTGGACCTCGAACACGCCGCACACCCAGAACTGCAGACGCAGCGGGCCGAAGATCAGCGCGTCGGTGCGTTCGGTCAGCACCGCGCCGCCGTCGGCCGCGATGCGGTGGATCTTCACCTCGAAGGCCGCGCGGCCCTCCATCTGGCGAAACAGTTTGATGGCCCTGGCCCGGCCATGGATGGTGGGCAGGCCGACGTTCTCGTAGACGAGGTCGTCGGCCAGCGCGGCGCCCGCGGCGTCGTAATCCGCCTCCTGCAGCGCGTTCAGGAAGCCTTCGACCGTACGGGTGTTCGCAACGGTTGTCCCAGTCAGCTCGGTCATCTTGTCAGCGTAGGCGCGTGGCCGCGGGGCGCTATGGCAGGGTGAGCACGATGCGCGTCGCCGTGGTCGCCGGGCCGGATCCCGGGCATTCGTTCCCGGCGATTGCGCTGTGCCAACGCTTCGCCGAAGCCGGTGACGAACCCACGATCTTCACCGGCGCCGAATGGCTCGACGCCGCCCGCGGCGCCGGCATCGACGCCGTCGCGCTGGACGGGCTGGCCGCCACCGACGACGAAGTCGACGCCGGCGCCAGGATTCACCGGCGCGCCGCGCGGATGGCGGTACTCAACGTGCCCGCGCTGCGCGAACTCGCGCCCGACCTGGTGGTGTCCGACGTCATCACCGCCGGCGGCGGCATGGCCGCCGAACTGCTCGGCATCCCGTGGATCGAGCTCAACCCGCACCCGCTGTACCTGCCGTCGAAAGGCCTGCCGCCGATAGGCAGTGGGCTGGCGCCGGGCACCGGCATCCGGGGCCGGCTGCGCGACGCCACCATGCGCGCGCTGACGGCGCGGTCCTGGCGGGCCGGGCTGCGGCAACGGTCGGCTTCCCGCGTCGAGATCGGCCTGCCGGCCCGCGATCCCGGGCCGCTGCGGCGGCTGATCGCGACGCTGCCCGCGCTGGAGGTCCCCCGCCCGGACTGGCCGGCCGAGGCCGTCCTGGTCGGGCCGTTGCACTTCGAACCGACCGACCGCGTCCTCGAGGTTCCGGCCGGCTCCGGGCCGGTGGTGGTCATCGCGCCGTCGACCGCACTGATCGGGACGGAAGGCCTGGCCGAAGTCGCGTTGGAGTGCTTGACGCCGGGGGAGACGATGCCGGCGGGCTCGCGCCTGCTGGTGTCGCGGCTGGACGGACCGGAGCTCGCGGTGCCGCCGTGGGCGGCGGTCGGGCTGGGGCGTCAGGACGAGCTGCTCGCGCACGCCGACCTGGTGATCTGCGGCGGCGGCCACGGCATGGTGGCCAAGACGCTGCTGGCCGGCGTGCCGCTGGTGGTGGTGCCCGGCGGCGGCGACCAGTGGGAGATCGCCAACCGGGTGCTGCGCCAGGGCAGCGCGCGGCTGATCCGCCCGCTGACCGCCGACGCGTTGGTGGCCGCGGTCAACGAGGTGCTGTCGTCGCCCCGCTACCGGGCCGCGGCGCAGGCCGCGGCCGCCGGCATCGCCGACGTCGCCGATCCGGTCCGGGTGTGCCGCGACGCGCTTGCGGTGGCCGGATGAACCGCGGCGCCCCGGGCCGGTGGCCCTATGCTTCGGCGGGAGGCACTCGATGAGGATCATCACGACAATCGCCGCCGGCACCCTGCTGGCCGGCTCGCTGGGCGGCGCCGCCGTCGCGCACGCCGACAGTCCCGAGGAACAGCAGGCCTGCCAGTTGCTGGACGATCCGGCCGCCGCGCAACAGGGACTCGCTCCGGCCGAATACACCTTCATGCAATTGCGGGCCACCATGTCGGCCCAACGCGCGCGCGACATCATGTCGATTGCGGTCCAGGAGGACTGCCCGAATCACATCGTCGATCTGCCGGCCAGCTGGAGGTAGGCGGGCCGCCCGCTCAGGTGTCCGATCCATGTGCGCTGGGTATGTTGACTGGCGTGCGGCTAACGGAGTTTCACGAGCGGGTGGTGCTGCGCTTCGGCACCACGTACGGGTCTTCGGTCCTGGTGGATCACGTGCTGAGCGGCTTCGGCGGGCGCACCGCCGCCCAGGCCATCGAGGCCGGCATCGAGCCGCGCGACGTGTGGCGGGCGTTGTGCGTCGACTTCGACGTGCCGCGCGAACAGTGGTGATCGCCGCGCGCTATTCGTAGTTATTCGTAGTTATTCGTAGGCCGGGTAGCCGTTCTGCCGCAGCACGGTGGCCAGGTGCACGGCGTTGCGCGCCGCATTTCCGGTGGCCGACGCGACCGGCTCGGGGACGCCGTCGAGGTCGGTGTAGTCGGTGCCCTGCATCGCCTCGCCGTTCCAGTAGGTGCAGCCCTGCGCGGCGATCGAGAACCCGATGTCGTTGAGCGCCTGAAACAGGTCGGCCACGATCTTGTGCGCCCCGTCCTCGTTGCCCACGACCGCGGCCAGCGCCACCTTGCCCACCATCGCCGGTCGGCCCGCGTCGTCGGTGTCGGACAGCTCGGCATCGAGGCGCTCCAGGACGCGCTGGGCGACGCTGGACATGTGGCCGACCCAGGTGGGCGTCGACACGATGACGATGTCCGCCGATTTGATCTTGTCCAGCAGCGCCGGCCACTCGTCG
>NZ_LZKY01000240.1:0-1268 GCF_001673055.1 Mycobacterium sp. 1245801.1 | reverse complement strand
ATGCGCGCGAAAGGGTGGGTCGTTGCCTCACTGAAAATGCGCGCGTACGCCCAGTGGATGGGGTTGACGTTGGCACAGCGCAGAGCAATCACCGAGGCGGCTGCGACCCGCTACCAGCTGGAGAGCAAGCGCGGTAAGAGTCGGATTCTTGATGAGTTGTGTGCCAACACCGGATGGCACCGAAACCATGCCCGCAAGGCCCTCAAGGCCGCGCTGGTGCCCACGGTCGTGAGGACGCGCAATCCACGGCCGGTGAAGTACGGCGATGAGGTCATCGCTGGGTTGATCCGCTGCTGGGTGGTGCTCGAAAGGCCGGCCGGCAAACGGCTCGCACCCATGCTCGCCGAGCTGGTGGCCGTACTGCGCCACTTCGGGGAGCTGGTCATCGATGACGCCACCGCGGAGTCGTTGGTGTCGATATCGGCGGCCACCATCGATCGCCGGCTGGCCGATGAGCGAGCCAAATGCACGATCAGAGGACGTGTGGGCACTAAGCCGGGGTCGCTGCTCAAAAGTCAGATTCCGGTGCGTACGTGGGCCGAATGGAATGAGGCCATGCCCGGCTTCGTCGAGATTGACACGGTCTTTCACGATGGCGGCAACCGCGGCGGGGGGCATGCCTTCACGCTGACGGTCACCGATATCGCCACTGGCTGGACCGAGAGTCGCTCAATGCCCGACAGGACGGCCAAACACATACTGGCCGCCCTCAATCACATCGCCGCCGCGATGCCGTTCCCGATCCTGGGCGTGGACTCCGACAACGGATCGGAATTCATCAACGACGACCTGCTGAGATGGTGCCAAGACCGACACATCACCTTCACCCGATCACGGCCGGGCAATAAGAACGACGGCTGCCACGTCGAGCAGAAGAACTGGACGGTGGTCCGCACCCTGGTCGGCTACTACCGTTACGACACCGCGTCAGAACTGTTGCTACTCAACGAGATCTGGCAACTGCAGTCGAAGCTGACCAACTACTTTTACCCCCAGCAGAAACTGATATCCAAAGTCCGCACAGGGGCCAAAGTCGCCAGGAAACACGACAAGGCGACCACCCCTTTTCACCGCGCGGTCGACCACCCGAGCATGACCATGGACCGCATCGTGGCGCTTAAACGGACCTACTCACTGATCAATCCCGCCGCCACCCAACGCCAAATCCAGGCGTTGACCATCCAGCTCTTCACTCTGGCCACCAGCAAAGCCACCCACGGCACCCCCACTCCCGTCACCAAGCGCGCACGCTCACGTGAGGCAACGAC
>NZ_LZKY01000239.1:0-4392 GCF_001673055.1 Mycobacterium sp. 1245801.1 | reverse complement strand
CGCTCGAAGTAGGCGCAGGTGTAGCCCATCGTCGCGTCTAAGAATAATGCGAAAAATTCATTCGAGACATCGTAAATAGACTGCGATTCCTCGTAATACGGTTCCAATTTCGTCATGCTCGCTACAAAACCTTTCGTCCTATTCAACGCGAGCATACTAACCGACCGGTCAACGACCGGCGATCCGGGCACCGGTGAGTCGTTAGCGTCGCTCAGTAGGAGTAGAAGCCCCGGCCCGTCTTCTTACCGAGCCGGCCCGCCTCCACCATGCGCAGCAACAGCGGCGGCGGGGCATACTGCGGTTCCTTGAACTCCTCGAACATCTTGTCCGCGATCAGCTTCAACGTGTCCAGGCCGACCAGGTCGGACAGCCGCAGGGGGCCCATCGGATGCGACAAGCCGGCCACCACGGCCTTGTCGACGTCTTCGACGGTGGCAAAACCGGCTTCCACCATGCGGATTGCCGACAGCAGGTACGGCACCAGCAGCGCGTTCACCACGAAGCCGGACCGGTCGGAGCAGCGCACCACCTGCTTGCCCAGGACCGCGCTCGCGAACTCCTCGGTGCGCGCGGCAGCGGCCTCGTCGGTGACCAGCGTGCTGACCAACTCGACCAGCGGCAGCACCGGAACGGGGTTGAAGAAGTGCAGACCGAGCACGCGCTGCGGGTTCTTGGTGGCCGCGGCGATCTTCATGATCGGGATGCTGGAGGTGTTGGAGGCCAGCACGGCGTCGGGATCGGTGATAACCCGGTCGAGCTCGGCGAACACCTGCGCCTTGACGGCGTCGTCCTCGATGATCGCCTCGATGACCAGTTGGCGGTCCGCGAGATCCTTCAGGTCCGTGGTGAAGGTGAGCTTGCTCAGCGCGCGGTCGCGTTCGCGCTCGGTCACCTTGCCGGCGCTGACGCCGCGCTCGAGCGACTTCACGATGCGGTTGCGGCCGGCCGTGATGAGGGCGTCGGTGGTCTCGAACACCGTCACGTCGACACCGGCGCGGACCGAGACCTCGGCGATGCCCGACCCCATCTGGCCGGCCCCGACTACTCCTACGCGCTGAATCGTTGTGTCACTCACTTGATCTCTCTCCGGTTCTCTCCGGTAACCCGTATCGTCTTGCACCGCAATAGGCCCCGCCCAGGATCAGCTGGGCGGGGCCTACGCTACTTCATCTCAATTTCGGGGCGCGGCTTGCGCCGAGGGCCGGTGGCTCAGTGACTCAGGCCTTCGGTTTCACCTCGTCCTCGCGGGCACGAGCCCGCTCGTCCTCAGTGAAACTGACCCTCTTCGGTGGAGCCGGTCAGCGCGGTGGTCGACGAGGTCGGGTCCACCGTGGTGGCGATGCGGTCGAAGTAACCGGCACCCACCTCGCGCTGGTGCTTGGTCGCGGTGTAGCCGCGCTCCTCGGCGGCGAACTCGCGCTCCTGCAGCTCGACGTAAGCGCTCATCTGGTTGCGGGCGTAGCCGTAGGCCAGATCGAACATCGAGTAGTTCAGGGCGTGGAAGCCGGCCAGCGTGATGAACTGGAACTTGAATCCCATTGCGGCAAGCTCCTTTTGGAACTTCGCGATGGTGGAGTCGTCCAGGTGCTTCTTCCAGTTGAACGACGGCGAGCAGTTGTAGGCCAGCATCTGGTCGGGGAACTCGGCCTTGACGCCCTCGGCGAACTTGGCGGCGAGCTCGAGGTCCGGAGTACCGGTCTCCATCCAGATCAGGTCGGAGTACGGCGCGTAGGCCTTGGCCCGGGCGATGCACGGCTCGAGACCGTTGCGCACCCGGTAGAAGCCTTCCTTGGTGCGCTCACCGGTGATGAACGGCTGGTCGCGCTCGTCGACGTCGGAGGTGATCAGCGTGGCGGCCTCGGCGTCGGTGCGGGCGATGACCACGGTGGGGACGTCGCACACGTCGGCGGCCAGCCGGGCCGAGGTCAGGGTCCGGATGTGCTGCTGGGTCGGGATCAGCACCTTGCCGCCCAGGTGTCCACACTTCTTCTCCGAGGCCAGCTGGTCCTCCCAGTGCGAGCCGGCCACACCGGCGGCGATCATGGCCTTCTGCAGCTCGTAGACGTTGAGCGCACCACCGAAGCCGGCCTCACCGTCGGCGACGATCGGCGCCAGCCAGTTCTCCACCGAGGTGTCACCCTCGACCTTGGCAATCTCGTCGGCGCGCAGCAGCGCGTTGTTGATCCGGCGCACCACCTGCGGCACCGAGTTGGCCGGGTACAGGCTCTGGTCGGGGTAGGTGTGGCCGGACAGGTTCGCGTCACCGGCGACCTGCCAACCCGACAGGTAGATGGCCTTCAGGCCCGCGCGCACCTGCTGCACGGCCATGTTGCCGGTCAGGGCGCCCAGCGCGTTGATGTACTCCAGGTCGTGCAGCTGCTCCCAGAGCACCTCGGCGCCGCGGCGGGCCAGGGTGGCCTCCTCGACTACGGTGCCTTGCAGGGCGACGACGTCCTCGGCCGTGTAGGTCCGGGTGACACCCTTCCAACGCGGGTTGGTGTCCCAGTCCTTCTGGATCTGTTCGGCGCTCTTGGGGGTGCCAACGACAGACATTGGGCATGCTCCTTCACGGTCTTCACTACTGAGTTGCGGACGCCGCACCGGCGGTAGCTAGCGGCTCAACTTCGCTGGTGTGCTAACTCGAAGATGGCACAGCTGATAGGGGCTGGTCCACCCGTTTCAGTTGCCAATTTAAGCAACGGGACCGACCAATTTTGCGAAGTTTGCTAAGTCGCGAACAAACTTAACCGTTTCAGAAGCTACCCGTCAGTAACCCCAAAGCCGCAGGTCACACCGCAAATTAACCGGGACGCTTGTCCTGTTAGCGAGCAAAGATCGCGGCGACGGCTTTCGCCTCGTCGCCGACGGCATATGTGAGCGTTGTAACAGTCCGATCGGCCAGTTCGGGACCGAATTGTTCGGTGGATCCGGCGGGGTGGACGTGCGAGATGATCTCCAGCTTGTCGCCCAGCGCCACCGGCGCCTCGTGCTCGATGGTGACGCGCAGCGGGGTCCGCATCAGCTCCAGATGGGACGCCAGATAGTCCTCGATCACGCTCCAGTACACGGAGTTGTTCATGTGGTCGAACAGGTCGATGTCGGTGACCCGGACCGGAAACTCGTGGATCTCGACCGCGTCGTCGCGGCTGCCCGGCTTGAGATACGACTTCCACCGCAGCCGGTCGACGGAAGTGGTCTTGTGCAGTCCGGCCAGGAAGTCGTCGGCGATGCGCGAGGGCATCTGGGTTTCGCGGTTGATGTTGATCCAGAACGCCTCGGACTCGATGAGCCCACCCTTGCGGCCATCGATGCGGACCCGCATCTCGCACCACCGGTTCGACGTGCCCGAACACCAGCGACGCAGGCGCAGCATGTCGTTGAACTCGATCGGTCGGACCAGGTCGAGCATGGTGCGCCGGACGATCCACAGCGGATGGGTCTCCTCGAAGCCCATCTCGCGCAGCTGGTCCTGGCCGATGTCCTGGATGTGGCGCGCCGCGGCGTCCAGCCGCAACCGACCCGTGCGGTCGATATCGCCGACCCGCAACGGCCACTGGCGGTCGAACACGTCAGGGTGACCGTCGGGCACCGGCATCAGTTGTTTATCCAGGCTCACCGCGTCGCTCCCGTTTCCTCCTCGTGGTTACCCCAGGCTAAGGCCTGCGCCCCGGTCGCATCATCCCAACGGGGTGCGTCGAACACCTATCCCGACGCGACCGCAGGCATTGCCAAGTCTGCGAACTCCCATCTTCGCAAAGGCCGGTAACCTCGGAGAGGTGTCCAAAACGTTCGTCGGGTCACGGGTTCGCCAGCTTCGCAACGAACGCGGGTTCTCCCAGGCCGCGCTGGCTCAGATGCTGGAGATCTCACCGAGCTACCTCAACCAGATCGAGCACGACGTCCGCCCCCTGACCGTGGCCGTGCTGCTGCGCATCACCGAGGTGTTCGGGGTGGATGCGACGTTCTTCTCCTCCCAGGACGACACCCGGCTGGTCGCCGAGCTGCGCGAGGTCACCATGGACCGGGACCTGGACATCGACGTCGACCCCACCGAGGTCGCCGAGATGGTCAGCGCCCATCCCGCGTTGGCCCGCGCGGTGGTCAACCTGCACCGGCGCTACCGGATCACCACGGCCCAGCTCGCGGCCGCCACCGAGGAGCGGTACTCCGACGGCAGCGGTAGCGGGTCGATCACCATGCCGCACGAGGAAGTCCGCGACTACTTCTACCAACGACAGAACTACCTGCACGAGCTGGACACCGCCGCCGAGGATCTGACCAGCAAGATGCGGTTGCACCACGGCGATCTGGCGCGCGAGCTGACCCGCCGGCTCACCGAGGTGCACGGTGTGCACATCAACCGGCGGATCGATCTAGGCGACACCGTGCTGC
>NZ_LZKY01000238.1:0-5143 GCF_001673055.1 Mycobacterium sp. 1245801.1 | reverse complement strand
CCAGCGGCAGCACCGCCGGCGCGGTGCGCAGCCGCTGCCAGCTGGCCGCGAAGCCCGGGTGCAGCGGCAGGTCGGCCACCTCGTTTTCGGCGACCCAGCGCATCTCGGCGCTTTCCCGGTTGGGCACGGTGTGCAGCAACTCGTCGGCGTCGGCGATCACGGTGGTGTAGCTCCACTGCGTGCCGGCGATGCCGGCGACCTCGGCCGTGACCACCGTGGCGCGCACCGCCAGCCGCTCGCCGAGCAGCCCGGCCTCCTCGTTCGCCTCGCGGACCGCCGTCTCCTCCGGCGTTTCGTGGCTGTCCCGGGCGCCGCCCGGCAGTCCCCAGGTGCCGCCCTGATGGCTCCACACGGCGCGATGCTGCAGCAGCACCGCGGGCGTACCGTCGGACTGCGGGGCCCGCAGCAGCAAACCCGCCGCGCCGTACCGGCCCCAGTAATGGGCGCCGCTGTCGGAGATCACCCAACCGTCACCGTCGCCCTGCACCGATTCAGGATATGCAGACTTGGTTGGGGCGTCGCCAATTGCGTCTGCCTCCACCCATCCACCCGAACATGCTCTTAGACTTCGCTTATAGAGGTCCGTGCAGCGAAATCGAGTGGCCGAGAGATGAGGGCTGATCAAACGTGACGGTTGAGCTGGCACACCCGTCGACCGAGCCGCAGGGATCGCGGTCGCCGGCCGAACCGGCTCATCCCCGCTGGTGGTTCATCTCCACGACGCCGGGACGCATCTTGACCATCGGCATCGTGCTGGCCGCGCTCGGCGGCATCAGCGCCTTCGCCACCTCGACCACCATCAACCACCGGCAGCAGGTGCTGACCACGGTGCTCAACCACACCGAGCCGCTGTCGTTCGCCGCCGGCCGGCTCTACACCACCCTGTCGGTGGCCGACGCCGCGGCGGCGACCGCGTTCATCGCCGAGGCGGAACCACAGCCGGTGCGCCAGCGCTATGAGCAGGCCATCACCGACGCGTCCGTCGCCGTGACCCGGGCCTCGAGCGGGCTCACCGACGAACCGCTGGTGCAGCTGTTGGGCCGGATCAACGCCGAGCTGGCCGTCTACACCGGCCTGATAGAAATCGCCCGGACCAACAACCGGGAGGGCAATCCCGTCGGCTCGTCGTACCTGTCGGAGGCTTCGGGCCTGATGCAGTCGACGATCCTGCCCGACGCGGCGCGGCTGTATCAGGCGACGTCGGAGCGGGTGGACGCGGAAACCACCGCGTCGACGCAGATCCCGGCCCCGGTGATCATGGTGGTCGGCGCCACCGTGATCTTCGGCGCGTTCTCGCACCGCTGGCTGGCGCGGCGCACCCGCCGCCGAATCAACCCGGGCCTGGTGGTGGGCGCACTCGCTATTCTCGTCATGGTGGTTTGGGTTGGAACTGCGCTGACCATTTCTACGACGGCCAGTCGTAGCGCGAAGGACACTGCCGCGGAATCCCTCAAGACCGTCACCAACGTCGCGATCACCGCCCAGCAGGCGCGCGCCGACGAAACCCTGTCGCTGATCCGCCGCGGCGACGAGGAGAAACGCAAGCAATCCTTCTACCAGCGCATCGATTCCATGCACCGCCAGCTCGACCAGTACATGTCCCGCAGCGACGCCGTCGACAAGCCGGACCTCGAGGGCGCCGACCAGCTGTTGCTGCGCTGGCGGCAGGCCAACGACCGGATCACCTCCTACATCTCGGTGGGTAACTACCGGGCCGCGACGCAGGTGGCGCTGGGCAGCAGCGAGGAAGACTCCACCCCCGCGTTCGACAAGCTGGAAGACGAGCTGGTCAAGGCCATGGATCAGGGCCGCATCACGCTGCGCAACGACGTCATCAACGCGCGCAGCGGACTGTCCGGCGCCCAGGTGGGTGGCGTGGTGCTCAGCCTCGGCGCCGCCATCGCGGTGGCGCTGGGCCTGTGGCCGAGGCTGAAAGAGTATCGATGATGCTCGGCCTGCGGATGCTTCGCCGGGCGGGCGCCGCGACCGCCGCGGTGGTGGTGCTGGCGGGTTGCGGGCACACGGAGTCGTTGCGGGTGGCCAGCGTGCCGACGTTGCCGCCGCCGACACCGGTCGGCATGGAGCAGTTGCCGCCGCAGCCGGCGCTGCCGCCCGACGGCCCGAACCAGAACTGCGACCTGACCGCCAGCCTGCGGCCCTTCCCCACCAAGGCGGAGGCCGACGCCGCCGTCGCCGACATCCGCGCCCGCGGCCGGCTGATCGTCGGCCTCGACATCGGCAGCAACCTGTTCAGCTTCCGCGATCCGATCACCGGCGAGATCACCGGTTTCGACGTCGACATCGCCGGCGAGATCGCGCGCGACATCTTCGGGGCGCCCTCGCACGTCGAGTACCGGATCCTGTCGTCGGACGAGCGGGTCACCGCGCTGCAGAACTCCGAGGTCGACATCGTGGTGAAGACCATGACCATCACCTGCGACCGGCGCAAGCTGGTGAACTTCTCGACCGTCTACCTCGACGCCAACCAGCGCATCCTGGCCCCGCGCGACTCGTCGATCGTCAAGGTCTCCGACCTGTCCGGCAAGCGCGTCTGCGTCGCCAAGGGCACGACGTCGCTGCACCGCATCCAGCAGATCGATCCGCCGCCGGTCGTGGTGTCGGTGGTCAACTGGGCCGACTGCCTGGTGGCGATGCAGCAGCGCGAGATCGACGCGGTCAGCACGGATGACTCGATCCTGGCCGGGCTGGTCGAAGAGGATCCGTATCTGCACATCGTCGGGCCCAACATGGCCACCCAGCCCTATGGCATCGGGGTCAACCTGAACAACACCGGACTGGTGCGGTTCGTCAACGGAACCCTGGAACGGATCCGCCGGGACGGTACGTGGAACACGTTGTACCGCAAGTGGTTGACGGTGCTGGGTCCCGCGCCGGCCCCGCCCACGCCGAGGTATCTGGACTGATGGCCGAGCCGGACAAGCAAACCGAGCAGCCGGAATCCGACCCGGAAGACGTGGCGGACGTGGCCCCGGGCACCCAGCCGGCCGACGTCCAGACCGGCGCGGCGACCGGGCGGCTGCAGGCCACCCAGGCGCTGTTCCGTCCCGATTTCGACGACGACGACGATGACGACGACTTTCCACACATCTCGCTGGGCGCCCTGGACACCGATCCGCAGGACCGCTTGACGGTCGCGACGCGATCGCTGCCCGCGGTCCGCCAGCTCGGCGGCGGCCTGGTCGAGATCCCGCGCGGACGCGACATCGACCCGCTCGAAGCCTTGATGACCAATCCGGTGGTGCCGGAATCCAAGCGCTTCTGCTGGAACTGCGGAAAACCGGTGGGCCGGTCCAGCAAGAAAGCCAAGGGCACGTCGGAGGGCTGGTGCCCGTCCTGCGGCAGCCCGTATTCCTTTCTGCCGCAACTTAATCCCGGCGACATCGTCGCGGGCCAGTACGAGGTCAAGGGCTGCATCGCCCACGGCGGCCTGGGGTGGGTCTATCTGGCGGTCGACCACAACGTCAACGACCGGCCGGTGGTGCTCAAGGGTCTGGTGCACTCCGGCGACGCGGAGGCCCAGGCGATCGCGATGGCCGAACGACAGTTCCTCGCCGAGGTGGTCCACCCGCAGATCGTGCAGATCTTCAACTTCGTCGAGCACAAGGATCAGCACAACAATCCGGTCGGCCTCATCGTCATGGAGTACGTCGGTGGGCAGCCGCTCAAGCACGGCAAGGGTGAGAAGCTGCCCGTCGCCGAGGCCGTCGCCTACCTGCTGGAGATCCTGCCCGCGTTGAGCTATCTGCACTCCATCGGCCTGGTCTACAACGACCTGAAGCCGGAGAACATCATGCGCACCGAGGAGCAGCTCAAGCTGATCGACCTGGGCGCGGTGTCGCGGATCAATTCGTTCGGATACCTCTACGGCACACCGGGATTCCAGGCCCCCGAGATCGTGCGGACGGGGCCGACGGTGGCCACCGACATCTACACGGTGGGCCGCACACTGGCCGCGCTGACGCTGAATTTGCAGACGCGCAACGGCCGCTACGTCGACGGCCTGCCCGAGGACGACCCGGTGTTGACCACCTACGACTCCTTCCGCCGGTTGTTGCGCCGCGCCACCGACCCCGACCCGCGGCGCCGGTTCGGCAGCACCGAGGAGATGTCGGCCCAGCTGATGGGCGTGCTGCGCGAGGTGGTCGCCCACGACACCGGCATCCCGCGGCCCGGCCTGTCGACGATCTTCTCCCCCAGCCGCTCGACGTTCGGGGTGGACCTGCTGGTCGCGCACACCGACGTGTACCTGGACGGCCAGGTTCACTCGGAGAAGCTGACCGCCCGCGAAATCGTTACGGCACTGCAGGTTCCGCTGGTCGATCCGGCCGACGTCGCCGCCCCGGTCCTGCAGGCGACGGTGTTGTCCCAGCCGGTGCAGACGCTCGATTCGTTGCGCGCGGCCCGGCACGGCACGCTGGACGCCGACGGCGTGGAGGTGTCCGAGTCGGTGGAGCTGCCGCTGATGGAGGTCCGCGCGCTGCTGGACCTGGGCGACGTGGCCAAGGCCACCCGCAAGCTCGACGACCTGGCCGAGCGGGTGGGCTGGCAATGGCGGCTGGTGTGGTACAAGGCCGTCGCCGAGCTGCTCACCGGCGACTACGACTCGGCCACAACGCATTTCACCGAAGTGCTGGACACCTTCCCCGGCGAGCTGGCGCCCAAGCTGGCGCTGGCCGCCACCGCCGAGCTGGCCGGCGACGTCGACGACCACAAGTTCTACGAGACGGTGTGGAAGACCAACGACGGGGTGATCTCGGCGGCGTTCGGGTTGGCCAGATCACTGTCCGCCGAAGGGGATCGGGCCGCCGCGGTGCGCACGCTGGACGAGGTGCCCGCCACCTCCCGGCACTTCACCACCGCGCGGCTGACCAGCGCGGTGACGCTGCTATCCGGCCGCACCAAGAGCGAGATCACCGAGGAGGACATCCGCGACGCGGCGCGGCGGGTGGAGGCGCTGCCGCCCACCGAACCCCGCGTGCTGCAGATCCGCGCCCTGGTGCTCGGCTGCGCGATGGACTGGCTGGAGGACAACAAGGCCAGCACCAACCACATCCTGGGCTTCCCGTTCACCGAGCACGGGCTGCGGCTCGGGGTCGAGGCGGCGCTGCGCAACCTGGCCCGC
>NZ_LZKY01000237.1:0-7065 GCF_001673055.1 Mycobacterium sp. 1245801.1 | reverse complement strand
GCCGGGCTAGGTGACCAGGCTGACGGAGGTCGACCGGCGCAGCTTGCCCGACGGCGTCTTCGGAATGGTGCCCGGCCCGAGCACCACCACGTTGCGCGGCCGCACGTCGACCTCGGCCACCACCTCCCGGGCGACCTGGTGCTCGATGCGGCGCACCTCGGCCTGGTCCTGGAAGGCGTTGGACTCCACCGCCACGGCGAACGTCTCGCGGGAGTGGCCGGCGTCCAGCCGCACCGCAACGGCGCAGCCGGGCCGCACGCCCTCGACGCGGCAGGCGGCACGCTCGATGTCGGTGGGATAGATGTTGCGGCCCGCCATGATGATGACGTCCTTGACGCGGCCGCAGACCACGACGTGGCCCTCCTCGGTCAGGTAGCCCAAATCACCGGTGTCATACCAGCCGTTCTCGTCCTGGGCCGAGATGAAACCGCCCATGGTGAGGTAGCCGGGCGTCAGCGACTCGCCGCGCAGCTCGATGACGCCCACGCCGCGGGCGGGCATCACGTCGCCGTTCTCGTCGATGATGCGCGCCTCGAGGTCTTGCAACAGCGGCCCGAGCGTGGCCAGCCGGCGGGTGTTGCCCTTGGTGGCCGGGACGGCGCGGCGCAGCGCGGCCAGCAGGTCGGCGTCGACCTCGTCGACGACCAGACCGGCGTTGCACTCCGAAAACGACACGGCCAGCGTGGTTTCGGCCATGCCGTAGGCGGGCAGGATCGCCGAGGGCCGCAGGCCGAACGGCGCGCCGGCATCCAGCAGGTCCTCGACGTCGGCGGGTTCGACGGGCTCGGCGCCGGACAGCGCGAACCGCAGTGTGGACAGGTCGAAGTCGCCGGGCTTGGCGTTGCGGCGCAACCGCTTGGCCAGCAGCGCGTAGGCGAAGTTGGGCGCCGCGGTCATGGTGCCCTTGTACTTGTCGATGAGCTTGGCCCACAGCAGCGTGTCGCGCAGGAAGTCCATCGGGGTGACCTTGACCAGCTCGGCGCCGAAGTACATGGGGATGGTCAGGAAGCCGACCATGCCCATGTCGTGGAAGCAGGGCAGCCAGCTGACCATGACGTCCTTGGTGACGTCGTACCGGGCGCCGATGAACATCGCCTCGGCGTTGGAGTAGATGTTGCGGTGGGTGATCTGCACCGCCTTGGGGGATCCGGTGGACCCCGACGTCAGCTGCATCAGCGCGAGCGCGTCCTCGCCGACCTCGACGGGGTCGATCGGCTCCGCGGCGAGCAGGTCAGCGACGGTGACGACCTGGATTCCCTTCTCCTGCAGCACCGGAATGGCCACCAGGAAGGGCTCCGAGACGACGACGGCCTTCGCCTCGATCATGCCGATGACGTTCATGGTGTCCTCGGCCCACACGGCCAAGTCCGTGCGCGGCGTGGGCTGGTGCAGCATGGTCAGGCTGGCCCCGCGCATCCACAGGCCCTGCGCCGTCGGCGCGATCTCCACCGGATAACCGGCGAGCACGCCGACCGCGTCGCCGGGCCCGATGCCGGCGGCGGCCAGGCCGCCGGCGATGCGGCGCGCGCGCTCGTGGACCTCGCCCCAGGTGTGGCGGACCGGTTCGTGGGGTTCACCGGTGACCATGCCCGTCGTCGCGGACCGGGCATTGCGGTACATCTTCTCGGTAAACCTGCTCACAGAGTCCTCCTCGGTTCCAGCCCTCGTCCCAACGCCCGGAATCTCATGTTCCGCCCGGTGGCCAACACTTCGCCGCAAGCACGTAAACACGGTTGGGCGGCGGTTAGGTCTCGGATCGATGATGCGTCCACACCCGCCATGACGAGGCGGCGGTCGCCGGCCCGATGAGCGCGAAACGGGCCCGGGAAAACTCGGCGGGGCCCATGAATTAATCGTCCGCCGGAGCGCCCGGCGGACGATGCAATTAAGTGATCTTGCTCAACGGATCCCGTCACCGCGGATCATCTTAAACTCCTCTTAGGGACGCGCCAAACCAATGCGCAAAATGGGAAAAGATTCACACTTCGGTGGGCGCGGGAACCACGCGCGCGCCGGCCACCGGCCCGCTGGCCACCCGCACCGTGCGGCACACGCCCGCCCCGGACACCTCGGTGCCGACGTCGACCGCCGCGGCCGCCGACGCGCACAGGAAGGCGCACGTCGGGCCCGACCCGGACACGATGCCTGCCAGCGCCCCGGCCGCCACCCCCGCGCGCAACGTCCGGCGCAGCCCCGGGTTCAGGCTCACGGCCGCCGCCTGCATCTCATTGCCCAGCAGCGGGGCCAACCGCTCGGCATCGCCGGCGGCCAGGGCGGCCAGCACCGGCCCGGGCGCGGGCAGCCGCGGCGGATCGCCCGCCTCGCGGAGCCGGTCCAATTCGGTGAACACCGCCGGCGTCAGCAGCTCTCCGTCGGCGAACGCCAGTACCCAATGAAAGGTGTTGCGGGACAACACCGTCGCCAACTCCTCGCCGCGACCGGTGCCCAACGCGGTGCCGCCGTGCAGCGCGAACGGCACATCGCTGCCTAACCGCGCGGCCAGCATGCGCAGGTCGCGGCGGGGCACGTTGAGTTCCCACAGCGAGTTCATCGCGACCAGCACGGCCGCCGCGTCGGCGCTGCCCCCGGCCATGCCGCCGGCCACCGGAATGGATTTGTCGATCATGATCGACACGTCCGGCGCCCGGCCGACGTGTTCGGCCATCAGCTCGGCGGCCTGCCAGGCGAGGTTGCGTTCGTCGGTGGGCAGCTTCTCGGCGCCCTCGCCGACGATGTCGAGCGACAGCACGTCGGCGTTGCGGACCGTCACCTCGTCGAGCAGCGACACGGCCTGAAAAATCGTGTTCAGGTCGTGGTAGCCGTCCTCGCGGCGGTCACCGACCGCCAAGTAGAGGTTGACTTTTCCGGGCACCCGAACGGTGACCGACCCGGTGGGCACCCACTGCGCGGCGGTATTGCCGTCAGACATTCTCAGCCACCGCAGCAGACTATCGCTGCTCGGAGCCAACCACACGCAACGGCGCCTTCGGCGGCTTACCGTCAGCCGGCCGAGGCGCCCTGTTCGGCGATGCGGGGAGTCGCCTCGGGCGTGGCGTGGGATCGATCCGCGGAGCGCTGCAGCAACCGCACGAAGTCGTCGATCGACAGCGTCTCGCCGCGGCGCGCCGGGTCGATGCTGGCCGCCAGCAACCGATCCGCCGATTCGTTGCCCGAGCCGGCCCAGTCCACGAACGCGTTGCGGCACGTCTTGCGGCGCTGCCCGAACGCGATGTCGATCAGTGCGAAGACCTGGCGCCGGAAGCCCTCGTCGGTGGGCCATGGCGAGGTCGCGTACCGGTCGATGCGTACCAGCCCGGAGTAGACCCGCGGGATCGGCCAGAAGACCGTCGGCGACACCATGCCGCAACGACGAACCTGGCCAAAAAAGCGCACCTTGACGCTGGGCACGCCGTACTCCTTGCCGCCGGGCTCGGCGGCCAGCCGCTCGGCGACCTCGGCCTGCACCATCACCGTCATGGTGCGAATGGACGGGAACTCGGCGAGCAGGTGCAACAGCGCCGGGACGGCGACGTTGTACGGCAGGTTCGCGACCACGGCGGTCGGCCCAGTGGCCACCTCGTCGCGGCGGAGGGTCAGGACGTCGCGGTTGATCACCGTCAGACGCTGGCTCTCGCTGTTGGAATGCTCGGCGACGGTCTGGGGCAGCCGTTCGGCCAGCACCGGGTCGATCTCGACGGCCGTCACGGCGGCGCCACGGTCGAGCAGGGCCAGGGTCAGCGACCCCAGACCCGGCCCGACTTCCAGGACGTGATCAGCCCGGCTGAGCCCGGAGGTCGAGACTATCCGGCGCACCGTGTTGGCGTCGTGGACGAAATTCTGGCCCAGCGATTTCCGTGGCCGAAATTCGAGTTCTTTGGCCAACCGCCTGATCTCGGTGCGCCCGAGTAGCCGGATGGTCAGCGCGCACCAGCTCTTCCGCTGCACACTGGCCACGCACCCCAACCCTGGCGCTCACGGGTCACCTCGGCGACGGTGATCTGCTCCTCGCGGGTGGCGAGGTCGGCGCGGGCGGCGAACCGCAACCCGCCGTTTCGCTCCCACGTGCCCTGGTCGAATTGCACACCGCCGTAGTACCCGTTTCCGGTGTTGATAGCCCAGTTTCCGCCGGCTTCGCAACCCGCGATCGCGTCCCAGATGGAGCCGTCGCTGACCGGAGGCACCTCGGTGCCGGGCTTGGTGCCGATGCGGACCACCGAGTCGCGGGCGGGCGTGATCACCGTGTTGGCGATCGGCAGCCGGCCGGTCTCGACGCCGTTGACCGTGGCCACCGAGAAGGTGACGTCCTGCGTGCCCGGGCTGCCTGGATCCTCGACGACCTGGCGGCTCATGTTCAGGCCCGGATCTTCGATGCGACGGGCGTTGGGGGGCAGCGGGATCCGCTCGGTCACCTGCTGGATCCGGTTACGCGTCACCTGAACTTCCATGCCGTCGACGATGGGCGCCGACGCGGCCGGCACCACCTGGTCGCTGTCGAGCAGCGGCGCGCCGGCGGCGCTCAGCAGGCCGGCGACGTTCGGTGCCGCCAGGTGCACCGTGCGGATCGCACCCGCGTCGTTGATGCGGACGGTCTTGGCACTGACGACGGGCAGCGCCATCCCGGCCAGCGGAACGCGGCTGCCGCGGTTGGCCGCGGCCGGGGCGGTGTCGGTCATCGCCAGCTGGGCCAGCGCCTCGTCGACGGTGGAAGCGGTGGTCCACACCTGCTTGGTGTCATGGCCGTCCAGCGAGATCTGCAGGGGGCGGCTGCGCCGCAGCACGATCTTGCTGGCGTCGTGCACCGTGACATCACCGGCGGGGTACAGGTCGTCACGCTCGTCGATGGCGAAACCGTTCTCTTCGACAACGTCGATGACCCGGGACTTCATGGTGGTGACCTTCATGGCCACCCCGTCGACGGTCAGCGTGACCGTCTTGCACACCGATACCGCGTATCCGCCCGCGAATGCCAGGACTACCAGCAGCCCTCCGACCACGAGCCGCAACATCGGCGAAGGATTCTGATGAAGTTTTGTCAATACACTCAACGCGCGTTACCCAACCCTCAACAACCCACTCATTCGGCAGCAAGTCACAAATTAAGGGCCCGTAGGCCCAACCGTTCGATCACAAGACGGTAACGAACCGGTCAAGGTTGGGCAACTCCGACGCGGCGAATTTAAACCAAATCGCCTGGTCGTTTACCTCACACTGTGACCAATCCGTACACCCGTTGAGCATTACTCGTCGTTATCTCGGCCAGCTCTTCCGGGTGGCGATCCACCAGCTCGGCGATCGCCCGAACAGTATAAGGAAGGCAATACGGTTCATTCGCCGTCCCCCGATAGGGATGGGGTGTCAAGAATGGCGCATCGGTCTCCACCAACAGCTGTTCAGGCGGTATCAGCGGAACGGCTTCGCGCAGCGCGTGCGCGTTGCGGAAACTCGCGGTGCCCGACAGGCTCAGCAGCCACCCGGCGTCCACGCAGCGGCGGGCCATGGCCGCGTCCGAGGAAAAGCAGTGGAAGATCACGGCGTCCGGGGCGCCCTCGGCCGCCAGCACGTCGAGCACGTCGGAGTCGGCGTCCCGGTTGTGGATCATCAGCGGTTTGCCGCAGCGCTTCGCCAGGTCGATGTGCCAGGCGAAGGCCTCCCGCTGCACGGCCGGCTCGGCGCAACCGTCCAGCCGACCCGGCCAGTAGAGGTCCAGGCCGGTCTCGCCGACGGCCACCACCCGGGGATGGGCCACCAGTCGCTCGATCTCGGCGCGCGCGGCGTCGTCGAGCGCGTCGGCCCGGGTGGGGTGCAACGCCACCGCGGCATAGACCCGTGGGTCCCACTCGGCCGCGCGCGTGACCCAGCGCGCCGAGTCCAGGTCGTCGGCGATCGTGACGACCGCGCCAACCCCGACCGCCGCGGCGCGGTCCACGATGGCCCGCACCCCCTCGGCGTCGGCGGCGCCACACGCGTCCAGGTGCGTGTGCGCATCGACGAGCGGGCGCAACGGCTCGGGGGCCGGGGGCGGCTGACGTTTGGAGCTCACGCGCACACAATATGGGCCCCCAAATAAGGTTGAGGGCGATGAGGCCCTATTACGTCACCACCGCGATCACCTACCCCAACGGCGATCCGCACATCGGGCACGCGTACGAGTACATCGCGACCGACGCGATCGCCCGGTTCAAGCGACTCGACGGGTTCGATGTGCGGTTCCTGACCGGCACCGACGAGCACGGCCTCAAGATGGTCGAAACGGCGGCGGCCGAGGGCATCCCGACGGCCGAGCTGGCCCGGCGCAACTCCGATGTGTTCCAGCGGCTGCAGGAACGGTTGAACATCTCCTTCGACCGGTTCATCCGCACCACCGATCCCGACCACCACGATGCGTCCAAGGAGCTCTGGCGCCGGATGTCGGCCGCCGGTGACATCTACCTGGACACCTACTCGGGGTGGTATTCAGTGCGCGACGAACGGTTCTTCGTCGAATCGGAGACCGAGCTCCTCGACGACGGGACCCGGCTGGCCACCGAGACGGGCGCCCCGGTGACGTGGACCGAGGAGCAAACGTACTTCTTCCGGCTCTCGGCCTACACCGACAAGCTGCTGGCCCACTACGAGGCGAACCCGGATTTCATCGGACCCGACGTGCGGCGCAACGAGGTGGTCAGCTTCGTCTCGGGCGGGCTGCGCGACCTGTCCATCTCGCGCACCTCATTCGACTGGGGCGTGCAGGTGCCCGAGCACCCCGACCACGTGATGTACGTCTGGGTCGACGCGCTGACCAACTACCTGACCGGGGTCGGCTACCCGGACACCGAATCGGAACGGTTCCGGCGCTATTGGCCGGCCGACTTGCACATGATCGGCAAGGACATCATCCGGTTCCACACCGTGTACTGGCCGGCTTTTCTGATGTCGGCCGGAATCGAGCTGCCGCGAAGGGTTTTCGCGCACGGGTTCCTGCTCAACCGCGGCGAGAAGATGAGCAAGTCGGTGGGCAACGTGGTCGACCCGATCAACCTGATCGACACGCTCGGCGTCGACCAGGTGCGCTATTTCCTGCTGCGC
>NZ_LZKY01000236.1:0-781 GCF_001673055.1 Mycobacterium sp. 1245801.1 | reverse complement strand
GCGGGCCATCGAGAAGTTCGACGTCAACGTCGTCGGCCTCACGCTGTCGGAAAACCAGGCCGAGCACGTGCAGCAGTCCTTCGATCAGATGGACACCCCCCGCAGCCGGCGGGTGCTGCTGGAGGGCTGGGAGAAGTTCCACGAGCCCGTGGACCGCATCGTGTCCATCGGCGCGTTCGAGCACTTCGGCCGGCAGCGCTACGGCCGCTTCTTCAAAATGGCCTACCAGGCGCTGCCGCCCGGCGGAGTGATGTTGCTGCACACCATCGTTCGGCCGTCGTTCAAAGACGCGCGGGCCAAGGGCCTGAAGCTGACCCACGAAATCGTGCAGTTCTCGCAGTTCATCCTGGCCGAGATCTTCCCCGGCGGTTGGCTGCCGACGCCGCAGACCGTCGGCGAGTACGGAGTGACCGCGGGCTTCGACCTGACCCGCGTCCAGTCGCTGCAGCTGCACTACGCCAGGACCTTGGACCTGTGGGCCGAGGCACTCGAGGCCAATCGCGAGCAGGCGATCGCCATCCAGTCCCAGGAGGTCTACGACCGGTACATGAAGTACCTGACCGGCTGCGAGAACTTCTTCCGCAAGGGTGTCACCAATGTGGGGCAATTCACGTTGGTCAAGTAGGGCGGGACAAGTCGGCCCCGAACGGTGAACCGTTCGGGGCCGATTGCTTTACTGGGCCGGTTACTTCTCCAGCGTGAACTGATTGACGTCGGTGTAGCCCGCACGGAACAACTTCGCGCAGCCGGTCAGGTACTTCATGTACCGGTCGTAGACCTC
>NZ_LZKY01000235.1:0-1074 GCF_001673055.1 Mycobacterium sp. 1245801.1 | reverse complement strand
CCCGGGTGTTCACCGGCTTCTCGATGGCCGGCTACGGCATGACCAAACACCATCTGACGCATCGGGAACCGGGCTGGATGTCGGCGCCGCCGTGGCCCGGGCGGAAGGTGACGGTCATTTCGCCGGTGCTGTCCCCGATGACGATCTGTCGGTGGGTGCGGCCTCGGGTGGTGACGTCTTCGACCTCGCTGACCCGGCCTTCGACGCTGGCGCGTTGCCCCGAGATCAGGCCGGCCACCATGACCACCGATCGCGGTCGCTGCGGGTGTTCGTAGGCGTCGACCTTGCGGTCTTCGTCCTGGGACACCCACGCCTCGAGCTTGTCGATCCCCTGCCCGATCCGCTGCTCCAAGGTGTCGGGGTAGGCCTCCCTGATCCGCGATTCGACGTCGTAGGGCACGATCGTCGCCGCGGCGTCGGGAATCAGGCTGACCGCTCGCGCGATCTTGTCGGCGGTGCGGTCGTGCAGCACGCGGCCCAGTAGCCGGGCGAAGGTTCGCCGCGGCAGCAGCACCGTCACATTGGTGCGCGCGTTCTCGTCACGCGCCTTGGCGACCAGCAGCTGCGCGGCGCGGCTGATCCGACGGTCCGGGCAGTCCACGATGCGCAGCGGGGTGTCGAGTTCGAAATGGTCCCAACGCTTTCGCAGCAGCGCCGCGTGGGCCGGGTCGACCATGAAATGCACCGCGATCAGTTCGTCGGCCCGCAACCCCCTGCCGTAGCGCAGCGCCTCGATCACCGCCAGATCGACCGAGTCGACGAACACGAACACCCGGTGCCGCGCGTACTTCACCAGCTCCGGGCGATCGGTGCGGAACATCTCGAGAATGGCGGCCTCGGCCCGGTATTCGCGGTTGAGCCGGGTCAGCATGAACACCAGCAGCGGGAACACGATGACCACCAGCCAGGCGCCCTCGGTGAATTTCGCCACCGCGAAGATGCCCACCACGATCGTCGACAGCACCGCCGCGGACAGGTTGATCGCCAGCCGGCGGCGCCAGCCCGGTTCCCGATGCGTCAGATGGTGTTTGGTCATGCCGTAGCCGGCCATCGAGAAGCCGGTGAACACCCCGA
>NZ_LZKY01000234.1:0-646 GCF_001673055.1 Mycobacterium sp. 1245801.1 | reverse complement strand
CAGCTCGCCCTAGCCATCATCGATTGCCTTCTGAGCAAGGCCTGTGAGTCGCCGCAGGTGACCCACACTGGCGCGATACCCGATCGCATCGGCATCCGGCAATTGCGAATCGATCTCGGCAACTACATCGACCGCGTCGCGGCCGGCGAAACCATCGACGTGACCCGCCGCGGACGGGTCGTGGCGCGCCTGCAGCAGCCCACGAACTGACGGCGGCCACCCGAGCCAGCTCTTCACAGCAATAGCCAGCCAAACTTCGCGCCGCAAACACCCCGTGTGAACGGTGAGGGAACGGATCCCCACGACCTGCGCTCGACAGGCCGGAAAAGCCAGCACGACTAGGGCATCGACAGCTTGGTCAGACCGGTTAGCTCGTCGCCTCGCGTAAGCGTTTCAAGCTAACGCGCCGGGGCGGCGTCGTCGCGCGTTCGCCCGGTTTCCGCCCCTTCGAGGTATTGTCGGTTGCATCGCGTCTTTTGTCGGCCCGTGTGCGCTTCGGCTTATTAGCGGGTGTGGGGGGCGGTGTTGGGCGGAAACTGTATAAGAGCTTATCGATGACAGTCAGGGCATGGTGGCGCGCTGTTACGGGATCGACGGATTGGGCGATTTCCCAAGAAAGTTCGTTCAATGCGCCGCGCAGGGTGGC
>NZ_LZKY01000233.1:0-2203 GCF_001673055.1 Mycobacterium sp. 1245801.1 | reverse complement strand
GATGGGATCGTCTTCGTCGCGACGCGGTAGCGGTCGGTGGCCGACAACGTCAACCCGCCGAGCGGGTCGACGTCGAAACACACCGCCTTGATGCTCGAGTACCCGTCGCCGCGGTGCACCGCGAAACTGGTTTGCGCGATCGCCTCCGCGAACTGTCCGGCGTCCACGCTGCCCGCGTCGGCCGGCCGCGTCGGCAGGTCTGGGTACTCACTCCCCAGCATGGTGGGCAACGTGAACTCTGCGGCCCCGCACAGGATGCGTGCAGTACCACCCTCAGTCTTGAACTCCACCGGCTTGCGTGCCAGCGCCTTGCTGATCGCCTGCAGCAGGCGCCCGGACACCAAGGTGGTTCCCAGTGATGTCACATCCGCCCCAGCGCTTGTCACGGCGGCAACTTCGTAGTCGAACGCCTCCAGGATCACGTAACCGGAGCCGCTGGTGAGTCGGATCGCGCCGAGCAGCGGGTTCAACGGCTTCGCCGGCAACGCCCGCGCCACCCAGTTGATCGCATCCGCGAACTCGTCGCGAGTAATCGTGAACTGCAAATCGGACATAAGGATCGTCACTCCTGGTGTGTGGGCCGCCGTCAATCGGCCGTTGCGTACACCATAGACCGGATCGTTTGACGCAATAACGTCTAGCGTTTGATGAACCGCGCCGACGCCACGAAAGTGCCCACCAGATAGAACGGGTCCACCCGCCGGTGCAGCCGGTTCGCCAAGTGCAGCGCCGTGACCGCGATCGCGCCGGTCGTGAGGACCGGGTGGGCGACGACACCGCGGCGGGCGGCGTCGGTCAACTGCTCCCCTTGCGGGCAGAACATGTCCCAAGCTGCGACGTAAGCCCCGAGCGCCACCCAGGCGCGGCAGCCCGGACGCATGTCACAGCTCCCGCTGCAATTCCGCGGGGGGCTCCGGCATGGTGCCCGTGTTGTTGACGGTGGCCCAACGGATCACCTCGCGGAGGTGCGCGACCGCGATCCGGTACAGCGACTCCCAACGCGACGCCCGCTCCTCGGCGATCACCGCCCGGGTCTCCGCCGAGTCGATGCGCCGTTCAGCCGCGGTCGCGCGGGACTCCACAGCCTCGAGTCGGTCGAGCAGCAGCTTGCGGTCCTTCTGCGTGCTGGCCGCGTAAGCCTCCCACGCTTCGGTCACCTTGTTCCGGGCCTCATCGGCCGCCTGCTCGCTGGCGAGGCGGGCCTTGACCTCGAGTTCCCGAAGCGCCTGTTCGGATTGCCGTTTACCGTCCGCCCGGCCGCGCCAGGCGCCGATCACGACACCCAGGAATGTGAGCAGTGGGGCGGCGATTGCGCTGACGAGGGCGATCACTTCAGCGGTGCTCATGTCGCCGGCGCGGCATCAGCGGCCGGCGGTTCAGCCGGCACAGCAGCCGCGGCCGGGACCGGGGCGACGGCTGGCACGGGTTCCGCGGCAGGAGCCGGCAGCGGCGGCGGCGCTGGGGTGGCTACTGCGGGCGCCGGGTCGCTGACAGACACCGGGATCCGGTACTCCACAACCTTGTGCAGCACCGCAACTAAGGCGGCGCCGCCGGAAACACCGAGGGCGGCTTTCCAGTCGAGGTGGAACAAGTTGAACACGTCACCACCCGACACACCCAGGAACGCGTGGGATGCGCTCTGCGCGGCCAGCAGCCCGGTAGCTTTGAACCAATCGAGGTTGATCATGTTTGACCCCTTAACGCCTAGTAGTTGATATTGTGTCACGAAAGAAGGTTGCGCACCCAATCCAGTCCGCCCGAAATGTCATACGGGCTGTAATGCGGGTTCGGCTGATCAGCCAGGAACACGATGCCGCTGACGATCGCCTGAAACACGCTGATACCGAACGTGATCAACGCCGGGATGTTCGACGAGATGACGTTGGGTAGCTGGTGCACCAGCTCCGTGATCACCCCGTACGGGTTGGACAGGAAATCCCCTCGAGCTACCGCCTGGTAGATGGATGCCTTCAACTGGCTCGCTTGGTCGTCGCCGTTCTCAGCGAAGATGTCTCCCTCGCGGTAATCATCCATGAAGTTCGGCGGCAACGCCGGGCACCCGGGGGCGCCGTAACGCTTGTACGGGTCCAGTCCATGGGTGCCGGTCTTCTTGATCTGCCCGATGGCCCACGGCGCGATCGAATCCGTGCCGCGGCAAGGGTTGCCGTAAGCCAGGGTGCCGAGCCGGTCGGCCTCCCGCCAC
>NZ_LZKY01000232.1:0-14084 GCF_001673055.1 Mycobacterium sp. 1245801.1 | reverse complement strand
CAGCGCGGCGGTCGACGAGGCAAACAGCGGCGCGTTCGCCGACGCCAGCGCGGCCCCGCGGGCCAGCGCGGTCTCCGGTTCCTCGGCCACACTCACGTCGAGGAAGGTCGTCGACTGCAACACCGGCTTCAGCGGCCCGACGTCGATAGCCGAGCCGACCAGCAACAGGCCGCCGGGCAACAGTTCCAGCTTCTCCATCCCGGCGACCATCGCGCTGAGTTGCTCGGCGGCATCGCCGTAGGACTGGGCGTGGATCTGTTGCTTATAGACGTCGGGGATGGAGCCGTCGGAGGTCTCGACGACCGCCAGCGTCGCGGTGTCGGGTTCCACCAGCAGCACCGCGGTGCGCTCGTAACCCATTGCCCCGCCGACGTTTTGCGCCAACGCCGCCGCGGCCAAAAACGCCGACACCAGCATGACGTTGTCGATCCGGTGGGCGGTCAGCGCGTCGCGCAGCGCCGCGGCTTCGAGTTGATCCGTCCACGTCACGCCGATCGACGACAGTTCCATGCCGGCGTCGGCCGCGCCCTCACGGGTGCCCAAGATGGCCGAGATCACTTGGTCGGGCCCGGTCGCGGTGGCAGCATCGTCGACGTCGGCGACGTCGAACACGTCCTCTTCTACGGTTGCGCCGTCGGCGTATTCGCCTTCCAGGACGACCATCTGGATCGATGACGGTGCCATCGACACCCCGAGCACGATATCCAATACAAACCCCTCCAAAGGTATTGCACGATGAGCCACGGCCAGGCGGAGGAAAAACCAATGGCTAACTAAGTATCGCCCAGCAGGGGTGCGGGAGGGCCGCTGCGAACCTATGTAGTCCTTATGAAGTTCTGATAGGACCGCGACGGGGTGGGTCCCCGCTGGCCCTGGTACTTCGAACCTACTTGCGTACTGCCGTAAGGATGTTCGGCGGGACTGGTCAACCGCAGAATGCACAGCTGACCGATCTTCATGCCCGGCCACAGCGTGATCGGCAGGTTGGCCACGTTGGACAGCTCCAGCGTGATGTGACCGCTGAAGCCCGGATCGATGAACCCGGCCGTCGAGTGTGTGAGCAGGCCGAGGCGGCCCAGCGACGACTTGCCCTCCAGGCGGCCGGCGAGGTCGTCGGGCAGGGTGATGAGTTCCAGCGTCGAGCCCAGCACGAACTCCCCGGGGTGCAGGACGAACGGCTCGCCGGCGACGGGTTCGACCAAGGTGGTCAGCTCGTCCTGTTGCTTGGCCGGGTCGATGTGGGTGTAGCGGGTGTTGTTGAACACCCGGAACATGCAGTCAAGTCGCACATCGATGCTCGACGGCTGCACCAGGGCGTCGTCCAGCGGGTCGATGCCCAACCGCCCGGCGCTGATTTCGGCCCTGAGGTCGCGATCGGAGAGCAGCACGCGACGAGCCTAGCCTCCGGGGGACGCGTTCAGCGGAGATAGACCTCGCCGCCGGTCGGATATCCGCCGCCGGTGGTCGTGACGTGCACGTGGTCGTAGTGGCCGAGCCGGCTCGGCTGCGCTCCGCCGGGCGTGTAGTAGACGCCGCGCCAGATCGCGTCCTGGATGCCGAAGCGGTTGGCGTTCTGCAGCACGTAGGCGACGATCGCGTTGCCCAGCGCGATACCCTCCGCCGATTCCGGGTTGGGAATCATCACGTCGAGCGCCAGCCCTAGGGGGTGCCACGGCAACGGATCGGGGCGCACTCCCCCCATCTCGTGGATCTGGGGAAAGTCGGCGGTGATGCTGCGGGCGACCAGGATCGTCCGGACCTGCAGGCCGCGTTCGGGAGCGACGTCGGCGGTCAGCAGCGGGGCCCGGGTGTGATACCGCGAGGCCGCGGCGGGCTCGGCATCGCCTACGCCGGTGAGGAGGCGATTGGACGCCACGGTCACGATTTCCGCGCAGCACGGGGCGGGTTCTCTGATAACGGCCTTGGCCTCGACATGCGGCGCAATTGGGGTGACGTCCGAGGACACCGCGAAGAACACGGCGGCGGGGGCAAGCACCGCAGCCAGGGCCACCGACGGTTTACGTCGCTTCCTGGCTAACCTGTGCCGACCCACCCCGAGCACATTACGGCGCAATAACGGAATAATAAATATGCGAATGTGAATTTGTGAAAGGAATAACTCCGGTTCGGTGCGACGGCCACAGCGCCGGAGCCGATGAGCGGTCCTGACCTCGACGGCTCCCGTCGGGTGCTAGCCTTCCTTGGCGAGAAGTGCCGATGTAGTTCAATGGCAGAACATCAGCTTCCCAAGCTGAATACGCGGGTTCGATTCCCGTCATCGGCTCCACGTTTACCCGCGGCGATGCGGCGCGATGACGACGCCGTGTCAGCGTCACGGTGATCCATCTGAACGGCCGGCCCCCGCGCGACATGTTGGTCTCAGCACGCGTAAGCGCCCATGCGCCTCAGACACTTTGTCGACCTCGGACTCGCCCCGGATGCGGAGGGGGCGTACCGAAACACGGCACCTCTACGGGCTGCTGGCGCTCCAGGCCGAGTCGGAGCGCCCGGATTTCAAAGACGCTGTGCCCCAAGAGCGTTGGATCCACAATTGGTCAAGGCGAGCCTTGACCAATTCGGCTCCGGGGGGAAGTGCGATGCGCTCGACTGAGCTGTATATCCGCTCCATGCATGACCGTACCGCCGCACGTGCTCGTCGCTGTCCCATGCCCCAGGAAACCGCTTCGGCCGTCAGATCATCGACGTCGATGCCGTCAATACCCGTCTTCCCGTTGATCACATGTCCGGTGCCCTTGAATGCGGGATCCAGGTACATGACCGGCGCGACGTCGTAGATCGGTGCCAGCGACACACTGCCATCACGGCCGATCATCACTGAGTAGTTTTTTGAGTGCGCGTCACTATTGCCAATGACGACGTTAAACGTGACTGCCTGCAGCAACGCCAATCGAAAGCCGTCAGGATCCAATGCCCTCGGTGCGGCCGCGCGTGCCACGCGTCGTAGCCTCGAGCCCAAACGAGTTGCTTCGCTGGTGCTCTCGTATTTGGCCGCGGGATCGAGACCTAGCGCCTGACAGAAATCTTCTTGATGCAGCCGAGTGCCGTCAGGGCCTCGGTCATAGCGGACCACGACAATGGCCGTGCGTCCACCAAAGCGCTCTATTCGCGGCTCTGCGGCATCGATGCCTGCGCCGCGCGCCACTCGTAGCGCCCAATCTTCCGTCTGAATGAGAAGCTTCACGGCGCCGCCGAGCGGCTCGGGTTTGATGATGTGCGTCGAAGCCGCACCTGCTTCAGGCCAACCCCATTCGCCGTTGGGAAGAGCTACCAAGAGCACTTTGTCCTGAATACCGGCGAGCGATGCCTGTGGCGTGGTGCCCTCAGGTAGGTGGTAGGTCGGCAGGTCCGCGATCAGAGTGTCGACCTCCTGCTTCGTCAATCGGCGGACCCGGCCGGCACCGGGTTGCGCTCCTTCGCTAAGAATCTGGACCGCACCCGCACATTCCGCGCCCAACCGTTCCAATAGCGTCATCGTGTCGTTGACTGGCACACCAGCCTCGGTGGCGATGTGGCGACGCAGGTTGCCTTCTGGCAAAAGGCCTTCGATGAAGGCCGAGACCTGCAACTTGCCGTCCCGGTCCTGGACAGGTTTTCGCGAGATGGGTAACGCCAAGGACAGGACTCGACTCCCCTCGCCGAAGTTGTCGAGCGCTTCCTCGGTGAACTCCAAACGCAGACAATAGCGGCGCGGCTCGCTCAGCCGTGCGACGTGGACGCCGTACAGCCAGACGTCAAGCGCTTTGCGCGCCATCGATTGTCGTCATTCGGGAAAACTTCGGCACTAGCGCCAGCGCCATGCCGCACTCCGAAAGCGCGCGCAGGGCTATATCGACGCTGACAGATTCTCCCCGTTCGAGACGGGAGATGGTCATACGATTGACTCCGATGCGATTGGCGAGCTCATCCTGGTTGAAGCCCCTGTCCTGGCGCGCGCGCCGGACGTGTTCGCCGAATTCGATGGTGTCGTATACCAACGGTACTTGATGATACATATTTTAATCATACGGTGGATATGCCCCGATGATCAATATTTTGATCATTGGACCCCAGACGCCTGATGATTAATATTTCTATCATCTCGAGCGTGGACTCGAATGATCGAAATATATAGCACGCACGCTCCATCTGTAGCGGATGCGCGATGGAGAAAGAACGCCGAGCGGCCGGGCAGCATAGCGCCGAAACCTCGCCCACAGCAATCGGTTTCATAACGCCACCCGGCGCGCCGGCAAGCGCGTAACCCGCTGGTAGCTTTACCGCCATGGGTGCTTTGGACGGACGCGTGGCCTTTATCACCGGCGGAGCTCGAGGACAGGGCCGCTCGCATGCGCTGGCCCTGGCCGCCGAAGGAGCCGACATCGTCGTCGCCGATGCCCCGCAGGCGATGACGGACCTGACCTATCCCCTGGGCACCGAGGACGACCTACGGGAAACGACCAAGCTCGTCGAGGAACTGGGCCGGCGTTGCGTGCCGATCACCTTGGACGTGCGCGACGCGGCCGCGGTCAACGCCGCGATCACCCAGACGGTCGCCGACCTAGGCAGCCTCGACATCGTGGTGGCCAACGCCGGAATCGTCAGCACCGGGGTGCTGGAAGACGTCAGCGACGTGGTGTGGCAACAGCTGATCGACACCAACCTGACCGGCGCCTTTCACACCCTGCGCGCCGCGATACCGGTGATGCGCCAGCAGCGGTTCGGCAGGATCGTCGTCACCTCCTCGATGGGCGGCCGCATGGGCATCCCCGAGCTGGCCGCCTACAACGCCACCAAGTGGGGCGTCATCGGCCTGGCGAAGTCCGCCGCCCTCGAGGTCGCCAAGGAGGGCATCACGATCAACGTGGTCTGCCCCACCACCACCCAGACGCCGATGGTGCAACCCACCGGAAGCGACGACGTCCCCGACGACCTCGTGCGCCGGATGACCAAAGCCAACCCGATACCGCAACCCTGGCTACAGCCCGAGGACGTCAGCCGCGGCGTGGTGTACCTGGTCACCGACCCCGGAGTGATCACCGGAAGCGTGCTCGAGATCGGCCTCGGCGGCAGCGCACGAATCCACTGACGATCGGCTCCGCATGCAGTCGGCGGGCCGTCTAGTTACGGACCCCGTTCAGAAACAGCATGAATTCTGAAGACGCGGGAAATTCACCCGCCGCGGACGGAGATCGCCCAGCGGCGCGCAAGAGGTCGGTCACGTTCGCGTTGTGTGTTACCCAGCCACGCTCCGCCAGATACACCGCGGGATCTTGCCGGGGCCCCGAAAAGGTCAGTCCTCGCAAATTGAGGCTGGAGTCACGCTGGCACCACTGGTCATGGAACTCGCTGAGAAATTCATTGATCAGATCGGGACGACGGATGTCGGTGTGGTCGGCCACTATCCGGCTGCCCGGGGCGCTCAATCCCGTTATCGCATCGAGTATTTCGTCGTGCGCCCGGGGTGGCAGATAGCCGACCAGGAGACCTTCCACAATCCATGCTGTCGGCTTAGAGTCGTCAAACCCCGCTTGCAGCAATGCTTTCGCCCAGTCACGTCGGAGATCGACGCCCACGCAACGGTGGTGCGTCGCCGGCGCGCATCCCAGCTTCGCCAGGATATCTCGCTTCCAGCCGATGACTTCGGGTTGATCCACTTCATAGATGGATATCCCCGACGGCCAGTCCAATCGGTACGCGCGGCTGTCCAATCCGGATGCCAAAATCACCGCCTGTCGAAGACCCAGGAAGCACGCCTGGGTGGCGAAGTCATCGAAGGCCCTACTGCGAAGACCGAAATACGCCGGAAGCCAGCCCGCCCCGATCTCCGAAAACGAGACCAGTCCATCGACTATCTGGGTAAAAAGCTTGATTCCGACTGCCCGAACCAAATCCTCGGCGAACGGGTCGTTGATCAGCGGGTTGGGGCTCTTGCTGGCGACGGCCCGCGCCGCGGCCACCATCGTGGCCGTGGCTCCCACGCTGGTTTTCAAACCCCAGCTATCGTCGTCGGTTCGGGTCATGTTCGCTCCCTTGGGATGTCGGTTGCCAAGATTTGTCGCGCCGAAAGCTTCGGGTAGCGGCGCGCGATTCGGGCAGCAGGCGAGTTCCCCGGCATCGAAGCCCTAGCCACGGTATTGATCAACCTTGGCGGCGTAGTCATCGAGCAGTCGAAGTGACTCGTCGGTCGGCAGCGTGGGTAACAGGAGCGCCACCTGGCCGAACCCCAGCTTGTCGGCCACGGCCCAATAGTCGGGATCGACGGGCGCGCCGAACATCGCCAGCGGGACGTCGTAGCCCGCACCGTCACGCATCTCGTTGATCCGCATGATCAAGGCCTCCACCGGCGTTGGGACGGCTAGCCATCCCGCGTTGTGCCGGATCACCCGTTTCACCGCTGCCGCGGAGTTGCCGCCGATGAAGACCGGAGGATGCGGTTGCCGGACCGGCTTGGGCCGGATGTAGGACGCGTCGAAATTGACATACTTGCCGTGGTATTCGGCGGGTTCGTCGCTCCACAGCGCCTTGACGGCCTCGATCCGCTCGTCGAGCAGCGCACCGCGCGTCTTCGGGTCGGTGCCATGGTCGCGCAGTTCCTCGAGATTCCAGCCTGCGCCCACGCCCAAGGCGAACCGGCCGTTCGATATCAAATCGATGCTCGCGGCCTCTTTTGCCACGATGATCGGATCGCGTTGGACCAACAGCGCGATACCGGTGAACAGTTCGATTCTCGACGTCGTCGCCGCGGCAGCGGCCAGCGTGACGAAGGGATCGAGGGTCCGGTAAAACTCGGGGGGCAAATCGCCGCCGAGTGGATATGGCGACTGCCGGCAGGCCGGTATATGGGTGTGCTCGGCCACCATCAGCGAAGTGAAGTGCCGGTCTTCGATCGCGCGAGCGAGCGACACCGTGTCGATGCTGTTGTCGGTTACGAACGTGGAAATACCAAAGTCCATTTGATCCTCGACCATTAGTCGTGCAAGGGGTTGCAGCGTCACGCGTGACTTCCGAAACGACCGCCACCGCAATGCAACCTGTGCGGGTGGCCGAATCGCCGGACGCCTCGAGAAACCCCCTTGCTGTCCTCGTGATCAGCGTCGCCGAGACCGCGGACGCCAACCAGACTGCGGCTTTACCGGTAGCGGCGCAGACAGTCAGCGGGTGCTGCGTGCGTGCAATCGTCAGTCGGTTTCCGTACCAGACCGGCCAGCATCTGCAGAGCCGGGCCCCCGACGCCATCGACGTTCAGACCGCGGGCGAAGCGCGGCGACAACGCACGAGCCAACCGGGTTAGCGGCCAGGATTGTCGTCGGAACCGCACTGACGGCGATCCGATGTTCGCTACGCTTGACCCCGATTGATCAATCGCCTGGGAAGTTGGGGCCAGGTAATGGCTGAAAAACCCAAGGCTCGCGCCCCGGCGTCGGGAGCGAGCGAGGTCGTGGCCGAGTTAGCCGCTGCCGGGTTCGACAACGCCCGCCAGATCGCTCGGGGCGCCGCCGGGGTGGTCTATTGCTGTCGCGAGACAGCGCTCGGGCGCAATGTGGCGATCAAGGTGCTGCCGACCTTCATCGACGACGCCGGCCGCGAACGGTTTCTGCGCGAGGGCTACGCCATGGGCGGGCTCTCGGGGCACCCGAACATCGTCAACATTTTGCGGGTCGGCCTGACCGCGAGCGGCCGCCCCTACATCGTCATGTCGTACTGCCCCGCGGGCTCGCTGGGCCTGCGGGTGCAGCGCGAGGGCCCCATCGCCTGGCCGGAAGCCGTGCGGATTGGCGTAAAGCTCTGCGGCGCACTGGAAACCGCACACCTGAGCGGCACGCTGCATCGCGACATCAAGCCCGCGAACGTGCTCGTCAACGACTACGGCGAACCGCAACTGACCGACTTCGGGACCGCCCACATCGCCGGCGGATATGAGACGGCGGCCGGATTGTTCTCCGGCACAATCGATTACCTCGCGCCCGAGGTGATGGCGGGCGATCCCGCGACGGTCGGCAGCGACGTCTATTCGCTTGGCGCCACCCTGTATTCGCTCATCGCCGGCAACCCCGCCTACGAGCGCCGCGGCAGCGAAGACCTGCTCGCGCACTACACGCGGATCAACAACACGCGGGTCCCGGACCTGCGGCCCGGCGGGATCCCCGACGCGGTGTGTGCGGCGATCGAGACGGCGATGGCGGTCGACTTGGCCGAGCGGCCGGCCTCGGCGGCGGAGTTCGGTCGCGGGCTGCAGGAGAGCCTGCGCCGCAACGGCCTGAAGCCCGACGCGATGGCCATCACCGCGGTCGGCGCGGGCGCGGGGCGCACGGTGGGCGGCTCGGCGGGTCTGGCGAAGCCGCGGACCTCGCCGGCCGCGCATGGCGGGAAGACGGGGGCACCGGCCGCGCGACCGCCGCGCATCGCCAAACCGGCCCCGCGAAACGCCGACCCGGACAGCACCTCGCTGCTCCATCCGCTCACCGATCGCCGAACGCCGCCCGCGCCGCCGCGTCCCACCGGCCCCCAGCCCACCGGGCCACGCCCCGCGGACAGGCGAGGCCCAATTCCGGCCCGGCCCACCACCTCCGAACCCACCGAAGCGATCGCCGAACCGACCAGCATGACCGACGCGATCGCGCCGCCGAGCGACGCCGACCCACCCGCCGTCGCGCGTCGCGGGCCGGCCGCCGGGGCGGTGAAGTGGCTGGGCTCGTCGGGCAAGAAGGGCAATCGCCTGACGGCGCCGCTGATCGTGGTGGGGATCGTGGTGGCAGTACTGGTGCTCGGCAGCGGCGTCTACGTGCTGCTCACCCAGGGCAACAAACACCACCAGCCCGCGGCCAGTCAACCGAGCGGCCAAACCGTGAAGTGGCAGCCGATCACCAACGCGCGCATCGCGCGCCAGGCGGCGGCGACCACGCAGGCCGATGGCACGATCTGGATCTTCGGCGGATTGGGCAGTAACCACGCGCTCGTCGCCAACCACGAGGGCTATGACCCGGTGATCGACAGCTGGAAGAGCGGCGACGATCTTCCGGTTCCGGTTCAGCACGCGATGGCGGTGACGTGGCGGGGCAACCCGATCGTGCTCGGCGGCTGGCGGGCCGCGGGAGCGCAAAAGGTTGCCAGCGACCAGGTTTGGCGGGTGGTCAACAGCCACTGGGTCGAGCTGCCCCACCTGTTGCAACCGCGGGCGGCGGCCGCGGCCGCGGTCGTGGGCGACCGCATCGTCGTCACCGGCGGCGTCGACGCGAACGGCGCCCCGCTGAACACCACCGAGGTCTTCGACGGCAACTCCTGGACCCTCGGCACGCCGATCCCGACCCCGCGGCAGATGCTGGCCGCGGCGTCGGACGGCAAGCTGGTGTACGCGGTGGGCGGCAGCAACGGGACCACCGACCTGCCGACCGTCGAGGCGTATGACCCTGCCGCGAAAAGCTGGACGCGGTTGCCCGACCTCCCCCAGCCACGCGGTGATCTCGGCGTGGCGATCGCCGATCGGCGGTTGGTGGCCGTCGGGGGGCAGTCGGCCGGGCAGGTCCTCAAGAGCGTGTCGGTGTTCGATCTGACCACGAACGCGTGGGCCGGCTTGCCGGATCTTGCGATTGCGCGCCACGGCATGGCGGTCGACGCGGTGGGGCAAGCCGTGTTCGCGATCGGCGGGTCGAGCGAGGTCGGCGACGGCCAGGCCACCTCGTCGGCCGAGGCGCTGCAGCTGCCGGCGCGCCGAATCCAGCCCGCCGCGCAATGGCGTTCCCTGCCCGATGCGCCGACGCCTCGGCTGATGACGGCGTGGACCGTGCTCGACGACAAGATCTGGATCGTCGGCGGCCTGCGCGACGGCGTGGCGTTGTCGACGGTCGAAAGCTACGACCCGCGCGCCGGCACCTGGCAGCCGCAACCGCCACTGCCAATCCCGCTGCACCACGCCGCCGCGGCGACCTATCACGGCGAGGTGGTGGTGCTCGGCGGCGCCAGCAGCGACCTCACCCAAGCGTCCACCAAGGTGTTCGCGTTGCGCGCCGGCAAGTGGGTCGAACTGCCGAACCTCACCCACGCCCGCGCGGCGCTGGCCGCCGCGGTGGTCGGCGACAGACTCGTGGCCGTCGGCGGCCAGAACGCCAAGCAACTCGTCGGTCAGACCGAGGTCTTCGACGGCAGCTCGTGGCACGACGCGGCCGACATGCCAACTCCGCGTGAGCATCTCGCGGCGGTGTCGGACGGCACCTATGTCTACGCGGTCGGCGGCAGATTCCTGTCGGCCGACAAGAACTCCGCGGCGTTCGAACGGTTCGACCCCCAGTCCGGCAGCTGGACCAAATTGGTCGACATGCCGACCCCTCGCGGCAGCTACGGCGCCGCGTTCATCGACGGCCGGATCCTGGCGGTCGGCGGTGAGGAGCCGACGCGGGTGTTGGGGGTGGCCGAGATGTACGACATCGCCAACGGAACCTGGAGCGCGCTGCCTCCGATGCCCACCCCGCGTCACGCCGAGGCGGTCGCGACGGTGGGCAACACCGTCTACTGCATCGGTGGCGCGAACCGGCCCACCCACGAAGGCCCGGTCGCTACGGTCGAGGCCCTGGACTTCATCTAGCGGGTGACGGCGGATCAGTGGCGCTTGAGCCGACTGCGCCACCCCACGAATCCCGCGTACACGATGGTCAACAGCGCCAGCATGCCCACGTCGAACAGCCAGGTCGAGGCCGTGTGCTTGAAGTGGCGGTCTTTCGGGGCAAGCGGGCCGGGCTCGATGGCCCACAGGTCGACCGTCGAGGCCTGCGCCGCATAGCCCCACCGCGAGGGCACCGCCCACGACATCTGGTCCAGGCCGAGCCGGTTGGTGACCGGGACCATGCCCCCGCAGAGCACCAACTGCAGCATCAGGGACACCACCAGCAGCGGCATGATCTGCTCGTTGGACCGGGCCAGGGAGGACAGGACCAGGCCGACCATCGCGGCGGCGACGCACATCGCGGCGGTCGCGACGTATAGCTCGAGGGTGGCACTGCCCAGCAGCAGGGCCGGGCGCGTCGGCGCCCCCTTCCCCAGGATCGTGATGGTCGTGGCGATCGCCGACTGAATGACGGCGAACACGAAGAACACCGCCATCTTCGCGAGCAGATACGCCTTGGTGGACAGGCCGACCGCCTGTTCCCGGCGAAAGATCGGGCGCTCGCCGATGAGGTCGCGGATGGTCAGCGCGGTCCCCATGAACACGGCGGCCATGGTGAGCAACATCAACACCGAGCCCGGCTCGTCGGAGCCGTCGCCGCTGGGATCGGCGACACGGAATCCGGTCGAGCCGGGAACGGTGAGCGACAGCGCGCCCATCACGAACGGCAACAGCGCCAAGAAGATGAAGTAGGCGCGGTCGGCGACGATCAGCCGAACCTGCCGGCGCGCGATCGTGGCGAACTGACGACGGGTGCTCGAGCGTGCCGGCGCGCCCAGGTCGGCCGGCTTCTCCGCCTCGGGTCCCGCCGGCAGCGGTTTGAGCTGGGCCAGGAACCGACGGTTGGCCTCGTCGGGGTCCGCCCCCACCATGCCGAAGATCTTGGCCCAGTTGGTGGTTCCCATGGTCGCTTCGATTTCGTCGGGCGGCCCGCAGTACGCCGTCTTGCCGCCGGGCGCCATCAACAACACCTGGTCGCACAGGTCGAGATAGCTCAGCGAGTGCGTCACCACCAGCACCACCCGACCGGCGTCGGCCAACTGCCGCAACATGGTCATGACCTGTAAATCGAGCGCCGGATCCAGGCCGGAGGTCGGCTCGTCGAGGATCAGCAGCGACGGCCCGGTGAGCAGCTCGAGTGCCACCGAGGCGCGCTTGCGCTGCCCGCCGGACAGCTTGTCCACCCGCGTGTCGGCGTGCTTGGTCAGCCCGAGTTCCTCGATCACCTGCGCGACCACCTGCCCGCGGTCCTCTTTGCTGGTGTCGGGCGGCAGGCGCAGCTCGGCGGCATAGTTCAGCGCCTGGGTCACGGTCAGCTGGCGGTGCACGACGTCGTCCTGGGGCACCATCCCGATCCGGCTGCGCAACGACGCGAAGCTGGCGTGAATGTCGTGCCCTTCGAAGGTGATTGAGCCCGAGCTGGGACAGGTGGCGCCGGCGATCAGCCGCGACAGCGTGCTTTTACCGGCCCCGGACCCGCCGATGAGGGCGGTCAGCGTGCCGGGCCTGGCGGTCAGCGAGACTTTGTGGATCAGGCGTTTGCTGTCGATTTCGAAGTCGACCTCGCGCACCTCCAGCCCGCCGGTGCGGGTGGCCGCCTGGGCGCGCCGGAGCAGGATCTCGCCGTTGAACACCAGGTCCACGTTGCCGATGGTGACGACGTCGCCCTCGGTCAGCGGCGCCGACAGGATTCGGGTGCCGTTGACGAACGTGCCGTTGATGCTGTGAGCGTCGTGGATCTCCATCCCGGTCGGGCCCGGCACCAGATAGGCATGCTGGCGCGACGCCAGGACGTCCGAGATGACGATGTCGCTGTCCTCGGCGCGGCCGATCACGGCGGCGCCGGTGGGTGGCGCCGCGAGCCTCGACCGGGACCGCTGCACCGCGCGCCGCAGGTTGGTGCTGTCGAACTCCGCAGCTTCGAGGGCTTGCGCGCCGATCTCGGTCAGCGGTTGGCCCTTGGCCGGCACCCCGGCGGGCCGTTCAGGCGGCGGTTGGGGACCGCGGGGAGGCGGCGGTTGGTTCGGATAGCCGACGGCCCGGCGCGGGCCGCTGGCCTGCGGCGATGCCGCAGGCGGCGGCCCGTGGCGCAGCGGGGCCGGCTGCTGGCGCGCGATGCGGGGAGCCGAGCCGCCGACGGGCTGCGCCGGCTCCGGGCGAGGGGGCCGCATGGCACCGGGCCGGGCCAGGGCCTGCATCCCCTCGACCGTCGGCGGCAGCTGACCCACGGTCTTGTCGGGGCGTTCGATCACGAAGCTCAACCGCGGCCCGTCGGGGCTTCCGACGTTGATGCTCTGGCCGTCGCGGATGTCGACGACGGACACCCGGCTCCCGTTGACGAACATCCCGGTCGGCGATCCGTTGTCGATCGCGAGCCATTTGCCCCGGTCGAACCGCAACAGCAGGTGCGCGCGGGCGATCCGCGGATGGGCGACCCGCATGTCGGCACGGAGGTCACTTCCGACGATGAGATCGTGGCCCGCAGCGAAACTGCGCCGTGACCAGTCAGATTGAACAGTCAGCACGGGCGGTGCGGGCCTACTCATCCCATCAGTATTCGACCCGTCGCCACCAAGCGCCAGCGGTTTGGTCATATTGGTCGCCGGCCGCGCTTCGCATTTGCTGGACGGGTCCCTCGCCGTCGCGACGGGCGCCCGGGTGCCCGGGCCGCGCCGTCACAACACGGTCACGATTCGCGGCCGACGGCTCGTCGGGCTGGCTTTTGCGGCCGGCTGTCCGAGCGCCTGGTCACCGCGCCGCGACGCTAAACCTCCCGTGCCCAAACCGTGACCGTCGCGTGCCCAAAAATCAACGCGCCCTTACGCTTCCGCAGGTCAACGCCCATTTATCATCCCTATTACAACTCTGTCAGTTAAAAGGAATTGGAGCCATGCGGACGGGTGTTCGGTGTGTTCTTGCGGTGATCGGAACCGCGGCGAGTGTTGTCGTGACGCCGGCCGGGGTGAGCCTGGCGGCGGCCAACGAGTCGCATGGGTTTGCGATCGCGTCGATTTCCCCGGGCCGCGACGAGGTGGTCGGCGTGGCGCACCCCATCCAGGTGCGCTTCAAAGCGCCCATCACCAACCCGGCCGACCGGCAGGCGGCCGAGCGCGCCGTCGACGTCAAGTCGACGCCCGCGATGACCGGCAAGTTCGAATGGCTCGACAACAAGGTTGTGCAGTGGGTGCCGGATCGATACTGGCCGGCGCACAGCACGATTCCGTTGACGGTGGGCGGCGCGGGCAGCGACGTCGGCGGTCCCGCCTCGGCGCCGTCGATGCTGACGGTGAAGGTGTGTTCGGAGATGCTGGCGACGCCGATCACGGCGGGGCCCGTTTTGATCTCGGCGGCCGCGCCGCCCACCGTCAACGGAATCGTGCTGTGCGCCGGCCAGTATCGATCCGGCACCCACTGCACAACCTTGTTG
>NZ_LZKY01000231.1:0-4179 GCF_001673055.1 Mycobacterium sp. 1245801.1 | reverse complement strand
CGCCGCGCGCCGCCAATACCCCACCCCCACACCAGCACCGGCCACATACAACTCACCAACCACCCCCACCGGCACCGCACGCAACCAGCCATCCAACACAAACACCGCCGCCCCGGGTATCGGCACACCAATGGGGACCAACCCCGTCCCCGGTGTGAGCGGAGCACTGATCGACGCGCATACGGTGAGCTCGGTTGGGCCGTAGGCATCGATCATCAGCCGCCCGGACGCTGCCCACCGATCCACTACTTCGGTGGTGCAGGCTTCACCGGCCACCACCACCGTCGTGGCCTCCAACCCCTCGGGCGAAAGCGCGACCACAACGGACGGGGTGCTGGTCAACACGCTGACCTTTTCGGCGATCAGCAGCGCGCGCAAGTCCTCGGGGGAAGTGGCGAACGACTCGGGTATTACCACCAGGCGCCGGCCCTGCAGCAGTGCCCCGAAGATTTCCCAGACCGAATAGTCGAAGGCAGTGGAATGACTCTGGGTCCACACCTGCCCTGGTGGCAGGCTCTGGTCGAGGGCCCTGGCCAGCCATGTCACGTTATGGTGCGCGATGGCAACACCTTTGGGCGTGCCGGTGGTGCCGGAGGTATAGATGAAATACGCGATGTTCTCCGGCGCCGGCGCGCCCGGCGCCGTCGTGGGTTGGGTGTCGATCGCGGGGTCATCGATCTCGATGACGGGGCCGGCGAATCCGCCGAGTCGTGGACGCAGACTCGCGCTGGTGATCACCGCCGATGGTGCGGCGTCAGTGAGGATGAACTCGATGCGCGCCGGTGGCACTATCGGGTCGATCGGCACGTAGGCGGCCCCGGCCTTGAGCGCGGCTAAGATCGCGACGATCGCCTCACCGCAACGCGGTAAAGCCACGCCCACCCGTCCACCAGGGGCCGCGCCGTGCCCAATCAGCAGATGCGCCAACCGGTTCGATGCTTCGTCGAGCTCCCGATAGGTCCTGCTGCGGCCGTCGAAGGTCACGGCCACCGCGTGCGGTGTCCGGGCCGCCTGGGCGGCGAACGCCTCTGGAATGGACGTCGGCCTCGTCATCGGCGCGGTCAGCACCGAGCGGTTGCCCCACTCGTCGAGCAAGTCGCGCTCGCCGGAATCGAGCACAGCCATTGATGACAGCCGTTGCTCGGGGTCGGCGGCCATGCAGACTAGCAGTCGTCGGAATCGGTCGCCCAGGACGTCGATGGCTGCGTCGTCAAACGCGTTGGTGTCGTATTCGATGCGCAGGCGAATTTCACGGCCGGGTGTGGCCTGTACCGTCAGCGTGTAGTGGTTGTATTCGGTTGCAGCGAAGTCGGTTACAACCAAATCCTGGGTGCCGGACAGCGCGGCCATGTCGATCGGATAGTTCTCGTAGACGAACAGAGTGTCGAAGAGTTGGTCGTGGCCGGTGAGACGCTGGATCTCGCCGAGCGCCAAGTGCTGGTGCTCGAGAGTGTTGTTGTGAGCGTTCTGCAATTGATTCAGCAAGCCCGCGACGGTGGTCGTCGAGGTGACATTCGCGCGGACCGGCACCGTGTTGATCAGTAGGCCGATCATCGATTCCGCCCCGGCCAGGTCGGTTGATCTTCCCGACACGGTGGTGCCGAAGACCACGTCGTGCTGGCCGGTCATTTCGATCAGCAATCCCGCCCACGCGGCCTGCAGCACCGTGTTGACGGTGGTGTGTTGCGAACGCGCCAGCTGGTGAATGGCTACCGTGGTCGCCGCTGGCATCGCGAAAGATCTGCAGCCTCGTCGCCCGAGCCCTAGCCGGCCCGCAGAGCCGAGGACGGTGGCGGCGTCGAGACCGGCCAATACCTCGCCCCAGGACACGCGTGCGGTTGCGAGGTCGCGGCCAGCCAGCCAGGTCACGAACCTGCGGTAGGGCGTGGGCTCCGGTAACCGGTGTCCGTCGTAACTAGCGAGAATCTCTTGCGCCAGCATTGACAGTGACCAACCGTCCACCACAATGTGATGGTTGGTCAGCACCAACCGGTGCCGGTCGTGCGCAACAGCGATGAGCGCAGCCCGGAAGGGCGGGTGTTCGGCCAGATTGCACACTGCGGCCCGCTCGGCACCGCACAACGCGTCGATCTGCTCGTCGACATCGAGCTCAAGGTATTGCCAAGGGATTACCGGGTCGGCCGGGATGATCTGTACGGGCTGGTCGAAATGGTCACAGAATCGCGCCACCAAGTTGGGGTGGCGGCTGATGCTCGTGTGCACCGCATCGCGCAGCCTGAATCGGTCGAGAAGCCCGACGAGGGTGATGTCCAGCTGGACCGCGTAGACGTCGTTGTCCGAGCCGTGGGCGAGGGTGGCGTGAAACATAAGGCCCTGCTGCAAGGGCGTCAGCGGTAGCACGTCAGCGATCCGGTATTGCTGTTGCAGCTCGTCGATCTGTTGTTGGCTCAGCCGAGCCGGGACGATGTCGGAGGGCGTCAGTCCTCCCCCGCCCTCGCGGACATGGGTGCAGATACCGGACAAGGCGTCGAACCAGAGCCGGCTCAGGCGGGCGACCTGCGCATGACTCAGGACCGATGACGCCCACGTCCACTCGGCTTGCAGAATCGGGCCCGTCTCGGTATCCATGGTGCCGGCATTGAGCTCCACGGTGTGCGCCAGCGGAATCGGCACTGCCGACGCCACATTCGTGGCCAACAAACTCTGCGGGCTGACGCGCCACAGATCGTCGGATAAGTCGCCCACACCCGCGCCGAGACGCCCTAAATAGTTGAACCCGATCACCGGTTCGGGCCCGCGGAGATCCGCGTCGGGACTCAAATACCGCAACAAGCCGTAGGTCAACCCTTCCGGCATCGCGCGCAGCTGTTCCTTGGCATCCTTGATCACCGTCCCCAGCGCTGCATCACCGGCGCAGACCTGTTTCCAGGACAGCTCACGGGTCGCTAACGTCACCGGGTACTTGGTGGTGAACCACCCCACCGTCCGCGATAGGTCGATATTGTCGGCCAGTTCCTCGTGACGGCCGTGGCCCTCGACATCGATGCCGATCGGCGCCCCCGCGGCACCGAGGAATTCGTTGCACGCTAAGGCGAATGCGATCAACAGAATGTCCTGCACCCCGGCGTGAAACGCCGCCGGAACCACGCTGAGCAGTTGCCGCGTCGTGCCCGCATCCAATGCCAGCGACAAACGCCCAGCAGTGACGTAGGTGTCGATGTCCGGTTGCACCGGTGGCAATGCAGGCTCAACCACCAAAGCCTGGGCCCACGTGTCGACCAAGCCCAACACGGTAGGGCTGCGGGCATACTCTTCCAACAGCGACGACCAGCTGGCGAACGAAGTGCCCCCGACCGGCAGGGAAACGGGTTCACCGTTGTGGCGTTGAGCCCACGCGATGTTGAGGTCTTCCAACAGAATTCGCCACGACACCCCGTCAACCGCCAGGTGATGGATGAGCAACGCCAACTGTCCGGTATCGGGTACCCACAGCGCACTCAGCATCGCCCCGGCAGCGGGGTTCAACCGCGAGCGCGCCGCCACCAGTGCCTCATCGGACAATGCATCGACCGAGCGCAGACAGTCGCACACATCCACCGCACCCGGCTCGAGGACGACGAGCGACCATTGACCGGCCTCGTTGTCCAGAGTCTTCAGCCGCAACATGGCGTGTCGATCTACCAGCGCCTGCAACACCGCCGAGACATCGGCGTCGCCGACTCCCGCCGGAGCCTGCACGACCAGCGCTTGGTTGAACTGATCGGTTGGCCCCGTTATGTCGTGCAACCAGTGCATGATCGGCGTCGCCGCGACCGGCCCGACGCGTTCGTCGACAACATCCGGCGCGGCACCGGCGAAAGCAGCCACCTGGGCCAGACCGGCCACCGTCTGCTCGACGAACACGTCCCGAGGCCGACACAGAACACCGGCGGCGCGGGCATGCGCCACCACCCGCATCGACAAAATGCTGTCGCCGCCGAGGTCGAAGAAGGAGTCGTTGATCCCGACCCGCTGCACGCCCAGGACCTGGGCGTAGATGTGGGCGAGGATCTCTTCGATGGGATTGCGGGGAGGCTGATATTCACCAGTGGTGTATTCGGGTGCGGGTAGCGCGCGGGTGTCGAGTTTGCCGTTGACCGTTAGCGGCATGGCGTCGAGGACCACGATCGCAGCCGGCACCATATAGGCCGGCAACAGCTCACCCAGCCGAGCACGAGC
>NZ_LZKY01000230.1:0-835 GCF_001673055.1 Mycobacterium sp. 1245801.1 | reverse complement strand
AATTCTTCTTGGGCTGCGGTGGAGCATCGGCCGGCAGCATGGAAAGCCTCTGCCAGTTGAGAGATCTGAAAAGGGCTACCGGCCTGCAAGCTCTGGTTGATCGCCCATGGGTCACCACCGGCCTGAGCGATCAGACCGGCAACGCTAATCCATTTCAGCTGCATTGCACCGCCCGTAAAACCGCACCCTGTTCTTCTGGAGCAGCTATGACGCTACCCCGCTGGTAACCTCTCCACGCCGGTTCAAGCCGACGCTGCGGTGCAATTTGCCGCCGTTCGCTCGTCGAGCGCCTGATCGATCAATGTGGTACTGGAATGCCGTCGCAGAGTTATCGAGCCGCTAGGCGCGCTCGCGTCACCAGGCGGATTCGCCATCGATGGTCGCGAGGTCTCGCATGGGTAGAAAATTACGGGCGGACGCCGTTGGCCGCTATTCACTATGTACTAGCCTCGACGCAGCGCAGACACGGCTTCATCTCACTAGCGAATCCCAGCGACGTCAGGCCGGTCCGACGACGATCTGCCTCAAACCGATGCTGACGGCCGCATAAAGTCGGTGGTCTTACGCCAGCGATCAGTCACCTTCGAGATAAAGAATCTGCGCCGTTCGCCGGGGTGAAGTGAGCGAAGCGCTGCCTCGGCTTAGCATTCGGACATGCGCGATATCGAAGCGATTGACGCCGATCTGCAGTTGGTGTCGCGCGCTTGGTGCGCGGCTTTGGTGGCAAATGATCACGCACCGAGTACCACCCTGATCGACCAGCTTCGCGAGGAGCGACAGCAGTGAGGCGCTGCGTCCGGAACTGACATGACCGGATACCACTAGAGGTAGCGTC
>NZ_LZKY01000229.1:0-29258 GCF_001673055.1 Mycobacterium sp. 1245801.1 | reverse complement strand
CCCCTGTCGGGTCCGCCGCACACGGGCCAGGCGCCACGGCCCTGGGTGGCCAGAACCCGCTCGGCGACGGCGATCTGCTGTTCCTTGGTGGCGAGTTCGGCCGACGGGGCGTACTGGCCGCCGCCGTGCGAGGCCCACGTGCTTGAGCTGAACTGCACGCCGCCGTGATAGCCGTTGCCGGTGTTGATGCCCCAGTTGCCGCCGGACTCACAACGGGCTACCTGATCCCATTCACCGTCGGTGGCCGCGGCCGCCTGGCCGGCGAGGGCGATGCTGCCGCCACCAAGAACCGCACCGGTGAAGGCGATCTTGGCGACGCTGATGTTTGAACTGCTGGGCTTACGGTGACGTCCACTCATACGCGCCGGGGTATTCCTCTCTCGTCACGCGCCTGCGAGGTCAGCTGTCGGGTTCGGGTTGGAGAGGCCACCCGGCCGACGTTGTCGTCAAGCGACGACGCCGGCTTCACCCCTAGGAGCCGCGAACGGCCCCAGTCCGATCACGGTGGACCGGTGGGTCCCCCGTCTCCATCCATGTGGTTCGGTGGCCCCCGCCTATTGGATGGAGCTCGGCGCGATAGGGAGGGGAGGTCGCCAATCGGGGATGGCTGGCGAGCCTTCGGAGACGGTAACGGTTTCTGTAGGTCTCGTCACGTCTTGCGATACCTGGCGTTTCCTTCTCGGCCATCTGCGAAAACCGCAGGAACCCAAGGTGTTTGCGCAGGTCATTAGGGGCGATATCGCAGCGTGACCGCGCCGTTATGAATCCGTTACGTGAGATAACTCACAGTTTCAGCCGCCAGAAAAGGGCGGCAGAACATCGATTGTGTCACCGGATTGCAACGCCACGGTCTCGTCGCGCACGGCGATCCCGTCGCGCAGGTATGAGCATCGGGTCAACACCGTGGCCAGGCGGGACCCCCGCGCGGCTAGCCGCTCGACCAGTTCACCGACCGTGGTGCCTGGGCGCAGCACCACCGTCTCCGACTCGGCATCGGCGGCCGCGCGGGCGGCCGCGAAGTAGCGCACCGTCACCTGGATTCCGTTTACTTGGACAGGCGTCTGTCCCATCGGGCTAGCCACCGATCGCGCTCATCGGGCGGTCTGGCTGGATGAAGTTGGGGTCGTTGATGCCGTGTCCGGCGGGCTTGCCCCACATCGCTGTACGCCACGCCGCCTCGATCGCGTCGTCGGACGCGCCGCCGCGCAGCAGCCCGCGCAGGTCGGTCTCCTGTTCGGCGAACAGGCAGCTGCGGACCTGGCCATCGGCCGTCAACCGGGTGCGGTCGCAGGCCGCACAGAAGGCGTGCGAAACCGAGGCGATGACGCCGAATTTCCCGCTCGGGGTGCCCGGGCCGGTGTCGACCAGCCACAGCTCGGCGGGGGCCGATCCGCGCGGCGCCGGGTCGGGGCGCAGCCGGAAGTGCGGGCGCAGGGCCGCCAGCACGTCGTCGGCGCTCAGCGCGGCGTCCCGCCGCCACTGGTGCCCGGCATCCAGCGGCATCTGCTCGATGACGCGCAGTTGGTAACCGTGCTCGAGGCAGAACCGCAACAGCCCCACCACGTCCTCGCGCCCGGTGGCGGGGTCGAGCACCGCGTTCACCTTCACCGGCGTCAGGCCGGCGTCGCCCGCGGCGGCCATGCCGGCCAGCACGTCGGTGAGCCGGTCGCGGCGGGTGATGGCCGCGAAATGGCGCCGGTCGACGCTGTCCAGCGAGACGTTGACGCGGTTCAGCCCGGCCGCGGCGAGCGCGGCGGCGCGCCGCGCCAGCCCGACGCCGTTGGTGGTCAGCGAGATCTCGGGGCGGGGCCGCAGCGCGGCGGCCGCGGCGACCACCTCGTCGAGATGGCGCGCCAGCAGCGGTTCGCCGCCGGTGAAACGCACGCTGGTCACACCCAGCCGGGTGACCGCGATGTGCATCAGCCTGGCCAGCTCGTCGGCGCTCAGTAGTTGCTCGCCCGGCAGCCAGTCCAGGCCCTCGGCCGGCATGCAATAGCTGCACCGCAGGTTGCAGCGGTCGGTCAGCGAGACCCGCAGGTCGGTCGCGATCCGGCCGTAGGTGTCCACCAGGGGGCCGGTGGCAGGAGCATCGGCGGGAACGGCCGCGCCGTCAGCGCGGCTCGGTACCGAGGGCAGTCCCAGCGTCGTCAGCGTCATGCGGCCACCGGCGGGGCGTAGTGCACCGGCGAGCTGACCGGAACGATCTGCTTGCCCAGCGGCATCAACGACACCGGGATCAGTTTGAGGTTGGCCAGCGCCAGCGGAATGCCCACGATCGTGAGCGCCATCGCGACCGCGCTGACCAGATGGCCGATCGCCAGCCACACGCCGAACAGCACCACCCAGATGACGTTGCCGACCAGCGCGCCGGACCCCGCGGTCGGCTTGTCCACGATCGTGCGGCCGAACGGCCATAGTGCGTAGGAGGCGATGCGCAGCGACGCGAAGCCGAACGGAATGGTGATGATGAGCAGGAAGCTGACCAGCGCCGCAGCCAGGTATCCGACGGCCATCCACAGGCCGCCGAATATCAACCAGATGACGTTCAGGATCAGGCGCATATCTCCTCCGCGGGTATTACCAAGCGTACCGAGTGACCGATAACGGGGGTGCTCGTTACCCGGGCATCCGAGTAGGATCAGACTCCTAATACGGCGTCCTGCGCAGGCGGGACGCTTATTGTGTTGGCGATTTCTATTGATCCGTTAGACAAGCAGGTGAGACCAGTGCCGACGGGCAAGGTTAAGTGGTACGACGCTGACAAGGGTTTCGGCTTCCTGTCGCAAGAGGACGGCGAAGACGTCTACGTCCGCTCCTCGGCGTTGCCCGCCGGGGTCGAGGGCCTCAAGGCGGGCCAGCGGGTGGAGTTCGGCATCGCCTCCGGGCGGCGCGGGCCGCAAGCGTTGAGCCTCAAGCTGATTGAGCCGCCGCCCAGCCTCACCAAGACGCGCCGCGAGGCGCCCGCCGAACACAAGCACAACCCTGACGAGCTGCACGGCATGGTCGAGGACATGATCACGCTGCTGGAAAGCACCGTGCAGCCCGAACTGCGCAAGGGCCGCTACCCGGACCGCAAGACCGCCCGCCGGGTTTCCGAGGTGGTCAAGGCCGTCGCTCGGGAGCTCGACGCCTGACGTTCGCTCGTTATTGAGCGACTATGGGAGTTATGGCTTCCTATATCGCGCAGGCAGGCGAATTCACCCGCGACACCAACTACATCACCACCCGCATCACCGCCGACGGGCGCGACGGCTACCCCGTCGAGCCCGGCCGGTACCGGCTGGTCGTCGCGCGCGCGTGTCCGTGGGCGAACCGCGCGATCATCGTGCGCCGCTTGCTGGGCCTGGAAAGCGTTCTCTCCATTGGGTTTTGCGGTCCCACCCACGACGAGCGCAGTTGGACGTTCGATCTCGATCCCGGCGGCGTCGACCCGGTGCTCAAGATTCCGCGGCTGCAGGACGCCTACTTCAAGCGGTTCCCCGACTACCCCAAGGGCATCACGGTCCCGGCCATCGTCGATGTCCCGACCGGGGCGGTCGTCACCAACGACTTCGCGCAGATGACGCTGGACCTCTCGACGGAATGGTCGGCCTATCACCGCGACGGGGCGCCCGAGCTGTACCCCGAGCACCTGCGCGCCGAAATCGACGAGGTGAGCAAGCGGATCTACACCGAAATCAACAACGGTGTGTACCGGTGCGGGTTCGCCGGCTCGCAGGAGGCCTACGAGGCGGCCTACGACCGGTTGTTCACCGCGCTGGATTGGGTCAGCGAGCGGCTGGCCGATCAGCGATTCCTGGTGGGCGACACCATCACCGAGGCCGACGTGCGACTGTTCACCACCCTGGCCCGCTTCGACCCGGTCTATCACGGGCACTTCAAATGCAACCGCAGCAAACTGAGCGAGATGCCGGTGTTGTGGGCGTATGCGCGCGACCTGTTCCAGACGCCGGGGTTCGGTGACACCGTGGACTTCGTCCAGATCAAGCAGCACTACTACATCGTGCACGCCGACATCAACCCCACCCGGATCGTGCCCAAGGGTCCGGACCTGGCCGGCTGGCTTTCGCCGCACGGGCGGGAAGCCTTGGGCGGCAGGCCCTTCGGGGACGGAACCCCTCCCGGGCCGCCGGTCGAAGGCGAGCGCGTGCCCGCCGGCCACGGCGCCTAGTTCCCGGCTGGCGAACGTCGACTTATGGCGCAAAATCTGGTGTTTTCGGTCCAACAACTCCACGCTCGGCTCTTAGAGCGGGCGGCCCGCGGCGCGCAGGGCGCTACGGGAGCGCGCTAGGACTATGTAAGGCCGGTGACGCACCATGTCGGCGCTGACCCGGACGATCCGCCAGCCCATCGCCTCGAGTTCGGCCAGACGATCGATGTCTCGGGTTCGCTGCACGGGGTCGGTCCAATGGTGAGCGCCGTCGAACTCCACGCCGACCTTCCACTCCTCCCAACCCATGTCGATGCGCGCTACTACGGCACCCCATTCGTTGAGTACTTCGATCTGCGTCTGCGGCCGCGGTAATCCGCCACCGACGAGTGTCAGGCGAGTTTTCGTCTCATACGGTGATTCGGCGCCGCCGTCGGCCATGGTCAGCACCCGTCGTAACTGCACCAGTCCGCGCGCTCCGCGATGGCGGTCGGCCAGCAACTCGACATCAGCCGGCTTCACGTCGGTTGCGTGCATCAGTGCGTCCAGGCGAATCACCGCAGTGGTAAATCCCTTTCGCCTGCCAAGATCGAACGCCGTGCGTGCCGGAGTGGTCAGGGTCATCCCGTCCCGGATGCACGTTTCGTCGTCGGCGAGGGTGTCGCTATGCAGAACGATGCCGCCTACCTTGTCGCGGCCGGCGCGGTTGAGCTCCGCTGGCAACCAGTCGTCGATCCACGCGGTGCGGTGCAATGCGGCCGCTGACAGGCCGGCCAGTGTCGCGGCACGGCCAGACCACAGCCAGGCGGCAACCGCTCGGGTCACCGGCGTCAACTTTTGCCCGCGGCCGATGTAGACGTTGCGATGAATCATCTCGAAGTCGGCCCGCAGTTGGTGCCGGGTAACGAGTCCGGCCGCCAATGCTTCGGTGCCTCTGAATGGCCAGGCTGGGATCTGCATGTGGACACGGTGGCGGCCGGTACCGACACGTCGTGCCGAACGTCGGTTTGTGCGCGTAAATTACGGCGTTTCGCCACAACAAGTCGACGTTGGGCGCGACGAGGGGGCGAGGGGCGGGGCTGGCGAACGGCCTAGTACGTCAGCCGCACGGACCATTCCGCGTGGGGCACGTCGTGAAGCTCCCCGGCGGGATCCACCGCCAATGTCAGCAGCTGCACGACGATCCCGGCCAGGCGCCCGCGATGCGGGTCGACCGACGGGATCGTCACGGCGAAGCGGGTTTTCGGCCGAAAGATCGTGCTGGTGGTGTTCGTCGGGTCGTCGTAGACCTGCAGCAGCCGCCACGGTGCCCGGTAGATGGCGTCGGGCACCGACAGCTGAATCGGGTAGCGCTCGCTGACCCGTAGCTCGCCCTGGTTCTGCGGTGTCTCGCAGTCTTCGAGATTCAGCACGTTGCAATACAGGTAGGGCCCCACCCGCGTCAGATGCCCGTGCGAATAGGCGCTGATCTCGGGGTGCCGCGGGCCGGGGCGCCCGACCAGCAACCAGGTGCCCACACCCGCGCCGACGCAGAGCACCGCGACCAGACAGGCGAGCAGCACGGCCACACCCCGCTTGCGTTGCGGTTTCACTCGGCGACCACCGCCGCGGCGCCGGCACCGCGGCGCTTGCCCTCCTGCTCGACCATGATCGGCCTATTTCCTCCCAGGCCGGGAATCAGTGAGTTGCCGCGGAAGCTGACGAGGGTCTGCGCCAGGCCCAAGATGAGCAGCGCAGTGACCGCGGTAAAGCCGACCCACAGTTCGGTGTACACCAACACTCCCACGGCGCCGCCGAGGACCCACGCCAATTGCAGCGTCGACTCCGAGCGGCCGAAGCCCGACGCGCGGGATTCCTCCGGCAGGTCGTTCTGCAGCGACGCGTCCAGGGACGCCTTGGCGATGGCGCTGGCTCCGGACGTGACCAGGGTGGCGATCACGGCCACCACCAGGTTGCCGGCCACCGAGGCGGCCAGCGCGACCGCGCTCACCGCCACCGTGCAGCGCACCACCAGCGCGGCGGGCCGGCCCAGCTTCAGGCGCGCACTGGTGAAGTTGCCGACGAAATTGCCGATCCCGGCCGCGGCGCCGATCACCCCGAGCATGGCGACCTGGGCCCAGCCGTTGGCCTGATGCGCCTTGGCGACAAACGCGGGGTAGAGGAACAGGAAGCCGACCATGACCTTGATGGTGCAGTTGCCCCACAGCGAGGTGATGATGTTGCGGCCCAACGGTTGCCGGAGCGCCCCGCTGACCTCCTGGTGCCAGCTGCGCCGCAGCGGTTCGCTGTCCTGGCGGTAGCTCAGGGTGGCGGGTACCTCGCCGGCGGTCACCTCGACCCAGCGCGGGATCCGCATGGACAGCATGGCGCCGGCGATCGTCACCGCGATCACCACGAACAACGCCCCGGGCAGCTTGAACAGGTGGGTGCAGACGAACTCGACACCACCGGCGATCGCGCCGCCGACGATGGTGCCGCCCAGCAGACCGAACATGGTCAGTCGGGCGTTGACCCGCACCAGGTCGATGGTCGGCGGCATCACCCTGGGTGTCACGGCGCTGCGCAGCACGCTGAACGACTTGGAGAACACCATCATCGCGAGCGCACACGGATACAGCACCCACGACGGGAAGCTGCCGGTGGCGCCGTCGTAGTTCATGACCAGCAGCACCGCCAGGGCGGTGCGCAGGGCGAACGACGCGGCCAGCGCGACGCGGCGGCCGTGCTGCAGCCGGTCAAGCGCGGGACCGATCAGCGGCGCGATCACCGCGAACGGCGCGATGGTGATCAACAGATACAGGGCGACCCGGCCCTTGCTCTCGCCGGTGGCCGCGGCGAAGAACAACGTGTTGGCCAGCGCGACGGCCATCGCCGCGTCCACCGCGAAATTGGCGACCACCGGCCACGTCAGCGCAGTCAGGCCGGACTTGTCGGCGCCGTCGGCCGTCGCGGCGCGCTGCACCATCCAGTACATCCGCGAGCCCATTTCGCGGCTGCGCAGTGCCGCGGCGCGGGTGACGGTGATCCGTTCACCGGAAGCCGGACCGCGAGGCGGCGTGTCGCTGCTGCGGTTCGGCTCCGGCTGGTGGCCCAGCGGGGGCAAGTAGCGGTTGGCGCTCGGCATCGACGGGCGACGGGGGCGCCGATCGGCGCCCTCGCCGGCGGGGTAATTGGCCGCGCCCGGATGTTGGGATGCGGCGCTCTTGCGGGGCCGGCGGCCCGGCTGAGAGGCCACTCGGCCCGGGTCGTTTTGCCGCCGTCCAGACACGTCCCGATTCTCCCCTATGGCGCCTGGATGCGTCTGCAGGTAACGGGGCGTGGCTCGCCAACCTAGTATTGGAAACGCAATGCAGAAAGAAGACAGCGTGACCAGACCTATCGAGGGATCCGCCGTGTCGACTGTGGCCGAGTGGCCCGAGGGGTTGGCGGCGGTGCTCACGGGTGCGGCGGAGGCGGCCAGGGCCGCCGTGGTGGAGTTCAGCGCACCGGCGATGGTCGGCGACTACCTGGGCGTCGGCTACGAAGACCCGAACAGCGCCACTCACCGCTTCCTGGCGCACCTGCCCGGCTACCAGGGGTGGCAGTGGGCGGTCGTCGTCGCCGCCTATCCCGGCGCGGACCACGCGACCATCAGCGAGGTCGTACTGGTGCCCGGGCCGACCGCATTGCTGGCACCCGAATGGGTGCCCTGGGACCAGCGGGTACGGCCCGGCGACCTGAGCCCGGGCGACCTGCTGGCGCCCGCAGCCGACGATCCCCGGCTGGTTCCCGGTTACACCGCCAGCGGTGACCCCCAGGTCGACGAGACCGCCGCCGAGATCGGGCTGGGCCGGCGCTGGGTGATGAGCGTCGAGGGCCGCGCCGAGACGGCCGAGCGCTGGCGCACCGGCGATTACGGCCCCGACTCGCCGATGGCGCGCTCCACCAAGCGGGTGTGCCGCGACTGCGGTTTCTTCCTGCCGCTGTCGGGTTCGCTGGGCGCGCTGTTCGGCGTGTGCGGCAACGAATTATCGGCCGACGGTCACATCGTCGACAAGCTGTACGGCTGCGGTGCCCATTCGGACACGCCCGCCCCGGCGGGCACCGGGTCGCCCGCGTACGAGCCGTACGACGACGGCCTGCTCGACGTCACCCAGACGCCGGTCGAACCGTCCCCCTTGTCCACGGAATCCTCGGAGTCCACGGAGCCCTCGGAGGCCGTGGGGGCGCCAGAAGCGCAGGGCGAGACCGAGACCCAAGAGCCGCAGCCCGAGACGGCGCCCGAGACGCCGGAGGCCGAAACCGAGCCGGTGACCGAGGCGCCGCAGCCCGAGCAGCAGCCGCAGGCCGAGACGCCGGACTAGCCGGTTTCGGCGGCGGCCTTGATGCGCGCCAGCGAGGCGTTCATGCCGTCGAGCAATTCGCGCTCGAAGTTGGTGGTCCCGCCGAACAGCGCATTTACCGACAGGTTCGAAAACGCCGTCACTCCGTTTTCGGCGTGACGGCTCTCGATCAGCCGGGTGCCCGCGCCGCTGGGCTCGAGCTCATAGCTCCAGATGGTGTTGTTGGTGTCGACGCGGAATGCGAGCTTGCGCTCGGGGACGATCTCGACCACCGTGCAGGTGGTCGGCCAGAACATGCGCTTGCGGCGGTTGAGGTTGATCGTTCGGGTGCCCTGACGCACCGGGCCGAAGGGCTTCATCCAGCGACACTGCGGACTCCACCGCGGCATGCGGCGCAGGTCGGAAATCAATTCCCACACCTTGGCCACCGGTGCGTCGATGTCGACGTGCGCTTGCAACAGCGGGGCTACCATCGCTCCTCCAGGGCGGCGAATCAGTTGTGGTCGAGATAGTTTTCGAGTCCGGCCTGCGCGCCGCGGGCACCGCGGCGGGCCGCCGCGAGCTGCATCAGGAAGATGCTCGTGCCGAGCACACCCACGCCCAGGCCGGCCAGGGCCACCGGACGCCAGCCCTGCAGGGATGGCACCAGGAAAGCGGCCGCCACCGCGGCGAGCCAACCCAACGCGCCGAGCGCGATGAACGGCCACACGTGCAGCAGCGCGGCCGGCAGCGGCGGCGCGGTGCGGTGGGGTTCGGCGGACATCGGGATCAACATAGCTCGCCGTCGGCGGCGGGCGACGGCGCACCCACTTGCCGGGACGGATGATCTTTACCCCGTCGAGCAAAGCGGGATAGGCGGGCGGATAAGCGTTTCGATGAAAAACCCCGCAGCTTAGCGAAGGCGATCTGCGACCGTCGTTCACCGGTTCGTGTCCCGGTTTCTCGGGCTTCCGTGTAACCTCGCGCCATGCCTGACAGCGATGCGCGGCTGGCCAGCGACCTGTCACTGGCAGTTATGCGGCTGGCCCGCCAACTGCGGTTCCGCAACCCGTCGTCGCCGGTGTCGCTGTCCCAGCTGTCGGCGCTGGCCATGCTGACCAACGAAGGCCCGATGACCCCGGGTGCCCTGGCAATTCGCGAACGGGTAAGGCCGCCGTCGATGACCCGGGTGATCGCCTCGCTGGCCGAGATGGGGCTGGTGGACCGCGCGCCGCACCCGGTCGACGGCCGGCAGGTGCTCGTCTCGGTGTCGGAGGCCGGCGCCGAGTTGGTCAAGGCCAACCGCCGCGCCCGCCAGGAGTGGCTGGCCAAGCGGCTGGCGACGCTGGACAGCGAACAACGAGACATCCTGCGCAATGCGGCCGACCTGATGTTGGCCCTGGTCGACGAAGGCCCGTGAGTCCCCGGACCGAAGCCGGCGCATGTTGATCGACGTCGACGATCCCGACGATCCGAGGCTCGACGATTTCCGCGACCTGAACAGCGTCGATCGCCGTCCCGATCTGCCGTCGGGCAAGGGGCTGGTGATCGCCGAGGGCGTGCTGGTGGTGCAGCGCATGCTCGCCTCACGCTTTCACCCGCATGCCCTGCTGGGGACCGAGCGCCGGTTCGCCGAGCTCGACGATTACCTGGCCGGCACCGACGTGCCGTGCTACCGCGCGTCCGCCGACGTCATGGCCCGGGTGGTCGGGTTTCACCTCAACCGCGGCGTGCTGGCGGCCGCCCGGCGGGTGCCCGAACCCGGCGTCGCCGACGTGATCGACGGGGCCCGCACCGTCGCGATCCTCGAAGGGGTCAACGATCACGAGAACCTGGGTTCGATCTTCCGCAACGCGGCGGGGCTGGGCGTCGACGCGGTGGTGTTCGGCAGCGGCTGTGCCGACCCGCTGTACCGCCGCGCGGTGCGGGTGTCCATGGGCCACGCGCTGCTGGTGCCCTACGCGCGCGCAAGCTGTTGGCCCGCCGAGCTCGCGACGTTGCGGGAGAACGGTTTTCGACTCCTGGCGATGACCCCGCAGGCCGGCGCCTGCGCCTTGCCGGAGGCGATGACGGCCGCGCGCGACGAACGCGTCGCGGTGTTGGTCGGCGCCGAGGGGCCGGGGTTGACGCCGGCCACCTTGCGGTGCAGTGATGTGCGGGTGCGCATTCCGATGTCGCGCGGCACCGATTCGCTCAACGTCGCGACGGCGGCGGCGTTGGCGTTCTATGAGCGGGCCCGCTCGACGGCGAGAGGCGGCGATGGACAGTCACACTAGGCTCCGGCTGATGCGAGACGAGTCCGTGCCCTGGGCAACGGGTTTGACGGTCGCCGCGTTCGTCGCGGCGGTCACCGCCGCCGCGATCGTGGTGCTCAGTCTGGGGCTGCTTCGCGTGCACGCGCTGCTGGCCGTCGGGCTCAACGTCGTGGCGGCCGGGGGACTGGCGCCGACCCTGTGGGGGTGGCGGCGTACGCCCGTCCTGCGCTGGTTCGTGCTGGGCGCCGCGGTGGGTGTGGCGGTGGCGTGGGTTGCGCTGTTGGCCCTGACGACGGCTTAGCGCTGCCCGCCGGAGCGCACGCCGAGCAGCACGTCCTCCCACGCCGGGATGACGGGCTTGCCCCGCCGGGTGTGCACCGGCTTTTCGTCCGGTTCCGCGACGGGTGCTTCGTCGGCGACGGGCGGCTTGGCGGGCTCTTCGAAGTCGACGTGCGCCACCCGGGCCACCGGCCGCAGCGGGCGTTCGAAGTTGGGGTCGATCAGCGCGCTGGCCGCGTCGTCGATGGCGGTCACCGTTCCGCCGTGCGCACCGGGCGTGAAACAGAAATGCGCGAGGTTGTCGGACCGGCCGACCTTCCATGCCAGCTGCACCGTCCAGCGGTTGTCCTCGTTGCGCCACGCGTCCCAGCTGAGTTTGTCGTGGCTCAGCCCGCGGGTCACCAGCGCGGCGCTGACCGTCTCGAGCAGGGTCAGCACCGCGGGACCGTCGGCGAGCATCGGGTGTGCGGCGGTTGCCAGCTCCGCGGCGCGGAAGCGCTCCAGCAACACCGGGTGAGCAAAGCGGCGGATCCGCGACACCTCCGAGCCTGACGCCGCGGCGACCTGTTCGACGGAGGCACCCGCCCGGATCTTGGCCTGAATTTCTTTGGGGCTCAGCATGTTGGTGACTTCAATCTCGAGCTGCGGTTGCTCAGAGGACAGGGCCGCGTCGCGCAGCAGGGCTCGCAGGCGGTCGTCGGCCGCCAGCTTGAACTGCTCCGCGGGATCGCCACCCTCGCAGATGACGTGTTTGCTGTCGGCATCCAGCCCAACCACTTTGAGTTCCCGCATGGTTATCTCCTCGCAGGCTCCGTGCAGGTCAGCGACGGACCCGTCACGTGCGCACTTTAGTCCAGCAACCGCCCATCACCTGTGCTGACACGCTGTGCGGTTGCGCCCTGATTGCCGGTCGGACGGTGTTCAATTGTCCGGCTCCTCAACTGCCCGTACCGCGCAGCATCGTCGCCGAACTACAACCGCTCGACGACCCAGTCGATGCATTGGGTGAGTGCGCTGACGTCGTCGGGGTCCACGGCCGGGAACATCCCCACCCGCAGCTGGTTGCGGCCGAGTTTGCGGTACGGCTCGGTGTCGACGACGCCGTTCGCCCGCAACACCTTCGCCACGGTCGCGGCGTCGACCTCGTCGGCGAAGTCGATGGTGCCCACCACCTGCGAGCGCAGCTTGGGGTCGGTGACGAAGGGTGTGGTGTAGGGCCGCTCCTCGGCCCAGGAGTACAACCTGCCCGAGGAGTCCGCGGTGCGCTTGACGGCCCAGTCCAGCCCGCCGTTGCCCAGCAACCAGTCGACCTGCTCGGCCATCAGCGCCAGGGTGCCGACCGCCGGGGTGTTGTAGGTCTGGTCCTTCAGGCTGTTTTCCACCGCGATGGGCAGCGACAGGAAGTCGGGAACCCAGCGCCCGGAGCCGGCGACCGACTCGACGCGGGCCAGCGCCGCAGGGCTCATGATGGCCAGCCACAGGCCCCCGTCGCTGGCGAAATTCTTCTGCGGCGAGAAGTAGTAGGCGTCGGTCTCGGCGATGTCGACCGGCAACCCGCCGGCGCCCGACGTCGCGTCGATGACGATCAGCGCGTCGCCGGAGTCGGCGGGCCGGCGGACGGGCACCGCGACGCCGGTCGACGTTTCGTTGTGCGCCCAGGCGATCACGTCCACCGACGGGTCGCTCTGCGGCTCGGGGGCGCTGCCGGCATCCGCCTTGATGACGACGGGCTCACCGACGAAGGGGTTCTTGGCGACCGCCGAGGCGAACTTGGAGCTGAATTCGCCGAAGGACAGGTGTAACGAGCGCTTGTCGATCAGGCCGAAGGCCGCGGCGTCCCAGAACGCCGTTGCGCCGCCGTTGCCCAAGATCACCTCATAGCCCTCGGGCAGCGAGAACAGATCCGCTAGCCCGGAGCGCAGCCGGCCCACCAGATTCTTGACCGGCGCCTGCCGGTGCGAGGTGCCGAACAACGGGGCGGCGGTCGTGGTCAGCGCCTGCAGCTGCTCGGGCCGGACCTTCGACGGGCCACACCCGAAGCGGCCGTCGCGGGGTTTGATGTCAGCGGGGATCTCGAGCTGGTCAGCCATGCTCATCAGGGTAGTGAGCCGAGTTGACCGGTCGGTGCGGAGGCCGACCGCCAACCTCGGCTGCCCGGGCAAAAGGCCTGCTCGGCTGTGTCCAGGCGTTTGATCGCCTGTGATCCGGGGCATAAAAAATTCATGACCACCGGTCAGGTCACAGTGCCCGGAAGGGGCCTAGGAATTATCCGGTACCTGCGGTACTGTCTGGACATAGCACGTCCAAATGTAAACCTCGTTGGGGAGGCCTGGATATGGCTAGGACGCGATTAGTCCGGCGTTGGCGCAGCAACATGGAAGTGCGCGACGACGCCGAATACGTCAACATGCTTGCCACACTGTCCGAGGGGTCGGTGCGGCGCAACTTCAATCCGTACACCGACATCGATTGGGATTCACCGGAATTCGCGGTGACCGAAAACGATCCGCGATGGATCCTGCCGAACACCGACCCGCTGGGCCGCCATCCCTGGTACCTGGCGCAGTCCGACGAGCGCAAGATCAAGATCGGGATGTGGCGCCAGGCCAACGTGGCCAAGGTGGGACTGCACTTCGAATCCATCCTGATTCGCGGCCTGATGAACTACACGTTCTGGGTGCCCAACGGATCGCCGGAGTACCGGTACTGCCTGCACGAATCGGTCGAAGAGTGCAACCACACCATGATGTTCCAGGAGATGGTGAACCGCATCGGCGCCGACGTGCCGGGCATGCCGCGGATTCTCAAGTGGCTCTCGCCGTTGGTTCCGCTGGTGGCCGGCCCGCTGCCGGTGGCATTCTTCATCGGCGTGCTCGCCGGCGAGGAGCCCATCGACCACACGCAGAAAAACGTTCTGCGCGAAGGCAAGTCGTTGCACCCCATCATGGAGAAGGTGATGGCGATCCACGTGGCCGAGGAGGCCCGCCACATCTCGTTCGCCCACGAGTTCCTGCGCAAGCGGGTGCCGGAATTGACCAAGAGGCAGCGATTCTGGACCGCGCTGTACCTGCCGCTGACCATGAAGGCGCTCTGTCGCGCAATTGTGGTGCCGCCCAAGGCTTTCTGGCGCGAGTTCGACATCCCGCGGGAGGTCAAGAAGGAATTGTTCTTCCGGTCGCCGGAATCGCGGAAGTGGCTCAGCGACATGTTCGGTGACGTGCGGATGTTGGCCTACGACACCGGCCTGATGGAGACGCGCTCGGCGCGGTTGATGTGGCGGTTGTGCAAGATCAACGGCAAGCCGTCGCGTTACCGCAGCGAGCCGCAGCGCCAGCACCTGGCCGCGGTCCCGGCTGCGTAGTCACTGCGAGTTCGTTTATGCCGCACGTTATTACCCAGTCGTGCTGTAACGACGGGTCCTGTGTTTTCGCATGCCCGGTGAATTGCATTCACCCGACGCCGGACGAGCCCGGCTTCGCCACCTCCGAGATGCTCTACATCGATCCGGTGGCGTGCGTGGACTGCGGAGCTTGTGTGAGCGCATGCCCCGTCGGCGCGATCGCGCCCGATACCCGGCTGGACACCAAGCAGTTGCCGTTCATCGAGATCAACGCGTCCTTCTACCCGGACCGGCCGAAGGACGAGAAGCTGCCGCCGACGTCCAAGCTGGCACCGGTGATCCCGGCCGCCGAGGTCCGCGCCCGCCGCAAGCCCCTGACGGTCGCCATCGTCGGATCGGGGCCCGCGGCGATGTACGCCGCCGACGAACTGCTGACCCAGCAGGGCGTGCGCGTCAACGTCTTCGAAAAGCTGCCCACCCCATACGGTTTGGTGCGGGCCGGGGTGGCGCCCGATCACCAGAACACCAAGCGGGTCACCCGGCTGTTCGACCGGGTCGCCGGTGATCGCCGGTTCCGGTTCTTTCTCAACGTCGAGGTCGGCACGCAGCTGAGCCACGCGGACCTGCTCGCTCACCACCACGCCGTGCTGTATGCGGTGGGCGCGCCCGATGACCGCCGGCTGGACATCGAGGGCATGGGCCTGCCGGGGACCGGAACGGCAACCGAATTGGTCGCGTGGATCAACGGGCATCCCGACTTCGCCGATCTGCCGGTCGATCTCAGCCACGAGCGGGTGCTGATCGTCGGCAACGGCAACGTCGCCCTCGATGTCGCCCGGTTGCTCACCTCCGATCCCGACGAGCTGGCCCGCACCGACATCGCCGAGCACGCGCTGGCGGCCTTGCGCGCCTCGGCGGTGCGTGAGGTGGTGATCGCCGCCCGGCGCGGCCCCGCCCAGTCGGCGTTCACGTTGCCCGAGCTGATCGGGCTCACCGGCAGCTCCGAGGTGGTGCTCAGCGCTGCGGACCACGAGCTGGTGGCGGCCGATCTCGCGGCCGCGTCGGACGCTTTGACCAAGCGCAAGCTGGAAATCTTGAGCACGCTCGGCGACGATGCGACACCGCCGTCCCGCCCGAGAATCAGGCTGGCGTATCGGCTAACGCCGCACCGGGTGCGGGGGGACCAGCGCGCCACCGGGATGGAGTTCTCGGTCACCGGCACCGACGAGACGCGCCTTCTGGAAACCGGTCTGGTGCTGACGTCGATTGGCTACCGCGGCAAGCCGATTCGCGATCTGCCCTACGACGAAGCGTCGGCAGTCGTGCCGAACGACGCGGGTCGCGTCGTCGACCCCGTTTCCGGTGACCCGGTGACCGGCGCCTACGTCGCGGGCTGGATCAAGCGGGGACCCAGCGGGTTCATCGGGACCAACAAGTCCTGCTCGTTGCAGACCGTGCAGTCTTTGGTCGCCGATTTCAACGCCGGCAAGTTGGCCGATCCAATCGCCAAGCCCGAGGCGCTGGCCGGGCTGGTGCACGCCCGCCAGCCCGCCGCGATCGATGCCGCGGGATGGCGCGCCATCGACGCCGCCGAAATCGCGCGCGGCAGCGAGCACGGCCGCCCCCGCATCAAGTTCACCGACGTCTCCGCGATGCTCGCGGCCGCGGCCGCCGCACAGCCGGCGCCGCCGCAACGACGCCGGCTGCTCGACCGCCTGCTTGGCTAGCGCCGATGGTGCAGGACTAGCCGGCTCCCTGCCCGGACATCGCCGCCGAGATCTCCTCCATGCTGACCTCGCGGACCGGCTGCCCCAGCGACCAGTGGTGGCCGAACGGGTCGGCGACCATGCCATAGCGGTCACCCCAGAACTGGTCCTCCAGCGGGGTCACCACGGTGGCACCGGCGTCCAGGGCGCGCTGGAAGCTGGCGTCGACGTCGGTGACCGTCAGGTGGATCGTCACCGGGGTGCCGCCCAGCGATGTCGGCGTCATCGACTTGCCGCCGCACACTTCGGGGAAGTCATCGTTGAGCATCACCGTGAAACCGTTGATGCGCACCGCGGCGTGCACCAGTTTGCCGTCGGGACGCGGCACGCGTCCGATCTCCTGGGCCCCAAAAGCCTTGGCGTAGAAGTCGATTGCCGCGGCGGCGTCGTCGACCACCAGGTGCGGGGACAGTGCGGGTTCGATGTTGATCGCCATGCTGGTTCTCCTTGCTATCGGTTCCCTGTCCTGCCCATGACGGGCAGGTTCACGACTTATGACTGCGCCGGCGACAGAAACTCATCGCGACGACAACCATTAGATCGCCGGGTACCGACAACCGGGGGGCGTCAGGCGTTGGTGAGGCTGCGGTCCCAGCCCTCGACGGACTCCGGGCTGCGCGGGGCCGGGCCCACGTAGATGGCCGACGGCCGGACCAGCTTGCCGAGCCGCTTCTGCTCGAGAATGTGCGCGCACCAGCCCGCGGTGCGGCCGCAGGTGAACATCGCCGGCATCATGCTGGCCGGCACGCGGGCGAAGTCCAGCATCACCGCGGCCCAGAACTCGACGTTGGTCTCGATGGCCCGGTCCGGACGGCGCTCGCGCAGCTCGGCCAGGGCCGCCTGCTCGAGCGCGACGGCGACCTCGTGGCGCGGCGCCCCCAGCCGTTCGGCGGTGGCGCGCAGCACCCGCGCCCGCGGGTCCTCCGCGCGGTAGACCCGGTGCCCGAAGCCCATCAGCTTGTCGCCGCTGTCCAGGATCTTCTTCACCAGACCACGCGCGTCGCCGGTGCGCTCGACCTCCTCGATCATCGGCAGCACCCGCGCCGGCGCCCCGCCGTGCAGCGGGCCGCTCATCGCCCCGATCGCCCCGGACAGCGCGGCCGCCACGTCAGCGCCCGTCGACGCGATCACCCGCGCGGTGAACGTCGAGGCGTTCATGCCGTGCTCGGCGGCCGACACCCAGTAGGCGTCAATCGCTTCGACGTGCCGTGGGTCCGGCTCGCCCTGCCAGCGCGTCATGAACCGGGCGGTGACCGTGTCGCATTCGTCGATGACCCGTTGCGGGACGGCGGGCTGGTATATCCCGCGCGCCGACTGCGCGACGTAGGACAGGGCCATCACCGAGGCCCGGGCCAGCTGGTCGCGGGCGGTGTCGTCGTCGGTGTCCAGCAGCGGCTTGTACCCCCAGATGGGGGCCAGCATCGCCAGGCCCGCCTGCACGTCGACGCGTACGTCGCCGGTGTGGATGGGCAGCGGGAAGGGCTCGGCGGGCGGTAGGCCGTGGCCGAACTTGCCGTCGACCAGCAGCGCCCACACGTCGCCGAACGTGACCTGTTGCGTTACCAAATCTTCGATGTCGACACCGCGGTAGCGCAGCGCACCGCCGTCTTTATCCGGCTCGGCAATTTCGGTGGTGAAGGCGACCACGCCTTCCAGGCCGGGGACAAAGTCTTCGGGGACCACAGTCATGCCGAAAATTCTCGCACCCCCTGATCGGGCCGACGCTACCGGCCGGTAGCAAGCGCCGGTAGCGTGGACGCGATGGCAGGACCAGACCCGGCGCCAGGAAATGAGCACCTGCAAAGAATGCGTGTGGAATACGGATCAGTGGAAAAAGACGGCAGCCCGGATCTCGACGCGGATTGGTTGCGCGACGGCTGGGTTTCGTTGTTGCGCAAATGGATCGGCGACGCCGAGCGGGCGGGGGTCGCCGAGCCCAACGCGTTGGTGCTGGCCACCGTGACCGCCGACGGCAGGCCGGCCAGCCGGTCGGTGCTGTGCAAGAGCGTCGACGAGACCGGGATCACTTTCTTCACCAACTATGACTCGGCCAAGGGCGATGATCTGGCCGCGACGCCGTACGCCTCGGCCACGTTTCCGTGGTATCAGCTCGGCCGCCAGGTCCACGTCCGCGGCCCGGTGCGCAAGGTCGCCGCGGAGGTCACCGAGGACTACTGGTCCAAGCGGCCGCGCGGGTCGCAACTGGGCGCGTGGGCGTCGCAACAGTCGCGGCCGATCGCCTCACGCGCGGCCCTGCTCGACCAGCTGGAGGAAGTGACCGCCCGGTTCGCCGATCGCGAGCGGGTCCCGGTCCCGCCGGGCTGGGGTGGCTACCTCATCGCCCCGGAGCTGGTGGAGTTCTGGCAGGGCCGGGAAAATCGGTTGCACAACCGCATCCGCATCACCGGGGGTCGGGTGGAACGCCTGCAGCCCTAACCCGCTGATGATGCACGTTGCGCCGCGGCGTGACGGGGTCGATTGCTGGCGTGACCAGCGGACTCGACCCCGGGCAGGCGTCCCATCGTCATAACGACTACCTTTTGCAGTAAGCACCAAGTCAGCAGCCATATCAGCCAGAGCGCAAAGGGGTTCTCGTGGCAGACACCGACGACACCGCCACTTTGAAGTACCCGGGCGGTGAAACCGACCTGGAGATCGTCAAGGCCACCGACGGCGCTGACGGCATCGCGCTGGGCTCGCTGTTGTCCAAGACCGGCTACACCACGTTCGACAACGGCTTCGTCAACACCGCTTCGTGCAAGAGCTCCATCACCTACATCGACGGCGACGCGGGCATCCTGCGCTACCGCGGCATCCCGATCGAGCAGCTCGCCGAGAAGTCGACCTTCATCGAGGTGAGCTACCTCTTGATCTACGGCGAACTGCCCGACAAGGAGCAGCTGGCCGACTTCACCAAGCGGATCCAGCTGCACACCATGCTGCACGAGGACCTCAAGCGATTCTTCGACGGCTTCCCGCGCAACGCTCACCCGATGCCGGTGTTGTCCAGCGCGGTCAACGCGCTGTCCGCCTACTACCCTGACTCGCTCGACCCGATGGACACCGAGGACGTCGAGCTCTCGACGATCCGGTTGCTGGCCAAGCTGCCGACCATCGCGGCCTACGCCTACAAGAAGTCCGTCGGCCAGCCGTTCCTCTACCCGGACAACTCCCTGTCGCTGGTGGAGAACTTCCTGCGGATGACGTTCGGGCTGCCCGCCGAGCCGTATGAGGCGGATCCCGAAATCGTTCGGGCACTGGACATGCTGCTCATCCTGCACGCCGACCACGAACAGAACTGTTCGACCTCGACGGTCCGGCTGGTGGGGTCCTCCCAGGCCAACCTGTTCACCTCGATCTCCGGTGGGATCAACGCGCTGTGGGGGCCGCTGCACGGTGGCGCCAACCAGGCGGTGCTCGAGATGCTCGAGAAGATCCGCCAAAGCGACGACGACGTCAGCGAATTCGTGCGCAAGGTCAAGAACCGCGAAGCCGGCGTGAAGTTGATGGGCTTCGGGCACCGCGTCTACAAGAACTACGACCCGCGCGCCCGCATCGTCAAGGAGCAGGCCGACAAGATCCTGGCCAAGCTCGGCGGCGACGACGACCTGCTGGACATCGCCAAGCAACTGGAAGAGGCCGCGCTCACCGACGACTACTTCATCGAGCGCAAGCTGTACCCCAACGTCGACTTCTATACCGGCCTGATCTACCGGGCGCTGGGCTTCCCGACCCGGATGTTCACCGTCCTGTTCGCGCTGGGGCGGCTGCCCGGGTGGATCGCGCACTGGCGCGAGATGCACGACGAGGGCGACAGCAAGATCGGTCGGCCGCGCCAGATCTACACCGGTTACACCGAGCGCGACTACGTCACCATCGACGCGCGGTAACTGTCTTGGCGCCGGTAGCGCGGCGCCCGGTCAGTCGGCCTTTTTGAGCCAGCCCACGTACGCGAGGTAGACGCCGCACAGCGCGAGCAACCCGAAACCGATCCGCACGGCGATGATCGCTGCCCCCGACGTGTGGGTCGCGGTTTGCGCCCCCTTGACGATCGTCTGCGGCATGGCGAGCAGCGCGAAACCCCGCAGCAGCAGGAACCAGCCGAACAGCGAGATGATCACGGCGGCGACGCTACGCCAATACTGGTGGAACGCCACGACGAACAGGCCGCAGAAAAACAAGAGCGCACCCAGCGCCCACGGCCACATCGGGTCGCTCGAGAAACCGGACAGTTCGTTCCCGATGCTTGCTGCCCTGATCGCGACAATCGCAGGGACCACGGCGATAAACGGTCCGAGCACGCGCGCGAATGACCGGGTGCGCTGCGAGCGATCGTCGGCGGTGACAGGCGTGCGCATGGTTACTGCTCCTTTCCCTGGGTCGAGGTCGGTGCAGCGCGTTCAACTTGGACGGACGGTTCATGGTTAACGTGCCGACGTCCGCGGACCGCGCGAAGACGATCGTATGAAAAACCCCTATTCATGCGCGCGGTGCTTCCCGGTCCGCACGACGGGTCACCGGATCGCGGCGCGCCAGGGGCGACAGGGCGAATCCAAGGTGTTCGAGTTTGTGCGGATTGATCACCGAGCGGATGGTGCAGATGCTTCCGCCGTAGATGTCGAGGGTCAGGACGTTGATCAACGCGCCGTCGGGGTCGAAGGCGAGCACGCCAGGTTGCCCGTTGATCTGTGCACGCTGCAGTCGCACGCCGAGACTGCGGTAGGCACCCATGATTGCGGCCAGGGCCCGGTGCACGCGGTTTCGGCCGAAGATCGGTCGCGGCAGTCCGCGGCCGATACCGCCCCCGTCGCCGTAGAAGGACACGTCGTCGGCCAGCCATTGCACCAGATCGTCCAGATCACCATTCTGGGCCGCGGCGAAAAAGCGATCGGCGAGCTGATCGCGGCGCGTGGCGTCGGCGTCGAAGCGGCGGCGCCCCGCCGCGATGTGTCGGCGGGCCCTGTTGAGTAATTGGCGGCAATTGGCCGGTGACTTGTCGACGATGCGCGCGATGTCGGCGTAGTCGTAGGCGAACACCTCGCGCAGCAAGAAAACGGCGCGCTCCACGGGTGAGAGCGTCTCCAGCAGCAGCAGAAACGCCATCGATACCGAGTCGGACATGACGGCAACATCGGCGGCGTCGGGAACGGTCGAGGTGATCAGTGGCTCGGGAAGCCAAGGGCCCAGGTACTTTTCGCGTTGCACGCGGGCGGAGCGCAGATGGTCGATCGCGAGGCGGGTTGCGATGGTGGTCAACATCGAGCGCGGTGACTCGACGTGGTGACCGTGCTGCAAGTAGTCGAGGTAGCGCAGATACGTTCCCTGCACGATGTCCTCGGCGTCGGTGACGCTGCCGAGCATGCGATAGGCGATGGCGAACAGCAGCGGCCTCAGCTCGGCCGCGTCCCCTTGCTGTTCGGCACTGTCGCCGGGCGGGGGGTCGGTAGGAGGAGTCGTCATGTTCTGTAGACGACCGAGCCGTCGGTGGTGTGACAGGTAGCGAGCTGGATCGCCCACCGATGTCACGCGCGGCGGCCGTCGTTCGTCTCAGGGGCGTCCGCTCGAAAGAAAGGAAGACGATGAACGCCGCGCTATGGTCAGCACAAATCGTCCTGGCCGCGATATTCGCCCTGTCCGGAACGGTCAAGCTCACATTCAGCCGCGAACGACTACTGGCCACGGGTCAGACCGGCATCGCCATGTTTCCCATGCCGGTCGTCCGTTTCACCGCCGCATCGGAGATCCTCGCCGCGGCAGGACTTGTCGCGCCGGGACTGACGGGCATTGCGCTGATCTTGACGCCGCTCGCAGCGGCGGGCCTGTGCGTGGTCATGGTCGGCGCCGCGTGGGCGCACACGCGGCTGCACGAACGCCGCGCGGTCGCGGTCAACATCGCGCTACTCCTCTTGGCGGCATTCGTGGTGCTCTGCCGAGCCGCGATGTTGCACTGATCACGACCGGTGATCGAGCGCCGCCAGCACCGCCATCGCGGCGTTGTGGCCGCCGACCCCCGACACCGCTCCACCGCGGCGGCTTCCGGAGCCGCACAGCATGATTCGATCGTGTGCGGTGGCCACACCCCATTGCCGCGCCGGCGTGTCCAGCGGGTCGTCATCCTCGGCGAACGGCCAGGACAGGCCGCCGTGGAAGATGTTGCCGCCGCTCATGTGCAGCGTCTTCTCGAGATCCAGCGTGGTGGTGGTCTCGAGGCAGGGGCGGCCCTGCGCGTCGGTCAGCAACAGGTCTTGAATCGGTTCGGCCAGAACGGAATTCATCGATGCGAGCACGTCGTCGGTCAGCCGATGGCGCAGCGCGTCGGCGTCGGCGCCGTCGAACAGCGAATGCGGGGTGTGCAGGCCGAACACCGTCATCGTGTGCGCTCCCGCGTCGCGCAGGTCCGCCGACAGGATGCTGGGATCGGTCAGCGAGTGGCAGTAGGCCTCGCACGGCAAGGGATGCGGCGGTAGGCCCGCGGCGGCCTGCGCGTAGGCGGTGTCGAGCTGTGTCCAGGTCTCGTTGACGTGGAAGGTCCCGGCGAAGGCCTGTTCGGGTGTGACGGCGTGGTCGCGTAGCCGGGGCAGCCGCGCCAGCACCATGTTCACCTTCACCTGCGCGCCGCCCGCCGCGGGCGCCGGTTCTTCGCCGAGTAGTCCGGCCAGGACGGTGGGTGCGACGCCGGCCAGGACGAACCGGGCGGTAAGGCGATGGTCGTCCTCCCCGGCGCGATAGCGCACTTCGCCGGCCGGGTCGACGGCGTAAACGTCTGCGCCGGTGCATATTTGGGCGCCATGGCGGACCGCCGCCGCGGCCAGGGCGGTGGTCACCGCGCCCATGCCGCCGATCGGGACGTCCCAGTCTCCGGTGCCGCCGCCGAGCACGTGATACAGGAAGCAGACGTTCTGTGTCAGCGTCGGTTCGTCGAGGCGGGCGAAGGTGCCGATCAGGGCGTCGGTCGCGATCACCCCGCGAACCACGTCGTTGGCCACGGCGTCGGCGATGGCATGCCCGATGGGCTCGTCGATCATGGCCCGCCACGCGGCAGCGGCGCGGCGCTCGTCGCCTGCCATCACGCGCCGGCGGGCGCCATCGCGGGTGGGCAGCGGTTCGAGCAGGGTCGGCCAGAGGCGTTCGGTCACCAGCCGGCAGCGTCGGTAGAAGTCGGCGAAGCCCCGCGCGTCCCCGGCGGCCCCGATGGCGCCGAAGGTGTCGGCGGGCGACCCGATCAGCAGCCCGCCGCGCCCGCCGCTCGCCGGGTCGGGGGTGTAGGACGAAAACGGCCGTCGCGCCAGCCGCACCGCGGCGCCCAGATCCCGGACGATGCTCGGCGGCAGCAGGCTGACCAGGTAGGAGTAGCGCGATACCCGGACGTCGATGCCGTCGAAGGCTTGCGCCGAGACCGCGGCACCGCCGATGTGCTCCAGCCGTTCCAGCAGGCGCACCCGCAGACCGGCGCGGGCCAGGTACGCGGCGGCGACAAGACCGTTGTGGCCGCCCCCGACGATTACGGCGTCGGCGTCGGTCGCATGGTCGCTCAGCTCAGGTAGCCCTCGACCTCGTCGGGCGGCCGCACCTCCGCCTCTCGGGGGTCCCCGCCGCTCTCGCGCAGCGCACGGCGCTGCCGCAGCAGGTCCCAGCACTGGTCGAGTTCGACCTCTACCCGGCGGAGGCGGTCATGTTCTTCGGACGTGTCGATGTCCCCGCGCTGCAACTGGGCCCGCAGCGCCTTCTCCTCGGCGACCAGGTCGCGAATGACGGCGAGGGTGTCGTTGTCGGTCGGTTTACTGCCGTTGGCCATCGCTCCAGTGTGCCCGACCCGGGGGGTGGTGAATCGGTAGGCTGCATATCGCCTGGCACCCGGACCGGCCCGGGCGAGTGAGATGAGGGAGGGCCGTCGTGAGCGTCAAACGGCTCGGCCTGCCCTGGCTGATCGCCCTGGTGATCATCCCACTTCTGCTGGCCGTGATCGGCCACGCGGTCTCGACCCGATCGGCGTCCGGTCGCGGGTCGCCGGCGCCCTCGACCAGCGGTGGCGCGCCGACGATTTCGTTGGCCGCGTTCTCGATGGCCCGCAGCGGCGACAGCGTCACCCTGACCGGGGCCTTTCCCGACGAGTCCGCCAAAGCCGCGTTGCTGAAGGTGCTCGGCAGCGCGCTGCCGGCCGCCGTCGGCGTCGTCGACCAGATCCGCATCGACCCGGCCGTCGACGCCCTCGATTTCGCCAAGGCCAAACCGGTTTTCGCCGACAGCGCGTCGATCGCCGATTTCACGCTCACGGTCGGCGGCGACACCATCACGCTGGCCGGCACCGCGGCGTCGCCGGACCAGAAGGACACCATCGACACCGATGCCAAGCGGGTCTGGTCCAACCTGAATGTCGTTGACAACCTTGCCATTAACTCACCGACGTCTGCGCCGCCCGGTGCCGCCGCGTCGTGCGCCAACCTGCAGTCGGCGATCAACACCCTGACCGACGGTGCGCTCACCTTCGAGTCGAACCTCGGTAACCTGACCGCGTCCGACGAGCAGGTCCTGACCGGGGTCGCCGACAAACTCAAGGCATGCCCGAACGCTCGCGTGGCGATCAACGGCTACGCCGACAGCACCGGCAATACCAGCCTGAACGTTCCGTTGAGCGAACAGCGCGCCCAAACCGTCGCGGCGTTCCTGGAAGCCCATGGCGTGCCTGGCGACCGCTTGACCACCACGGGTTTCGGCTCGGCCAACCCGGTCGCGCCCAATGGCACCGACGACGGTCGCGCCCAGAATCGCCGGGTCGAAATCGTGGTGAGCTGAGGAGCATTCGGCATGGACTTCGTCATCGGGTGGCTGTGGTACCTGCTCGCTTTCCTGGCGGGCTCGGCCGTCGCCTGGGTGATCGCCACGATCCTCGACCGGGTGCGCGAGGGCGTGCGATGACCCACGTGAACTGGTGGCTTTTCGGCCTGTCCTTCGCGCTGGGACTGGCGCTGACGCTCGCGCTGATGATCACTCCCGCCAAAACCCAAGCGCCGGTGCGGGATTCGCGGGATGAGCGGGCGGCGCGCGAGTCCGGCACCACCCGGATCCCGATCACCGAGAAGCGCACCACGACAATCCCGGCCACCGAACGGCGCACCACGAAGATCCCGGTCGCCAAGGAATCGCCGACCACCAAAATAGCGGTGACGCCCCGCGCGCCGTACGGCCCGGGCTCCGCCGACGCAGGCCCTGAGGGTGGCGGCCCGGCGGGATTCCTGATCAAGGCCCGGATGGCCGAAAGGCTGTATCTCACGCCCGACGATCCGTCCTACGACTCGACCACCGCCCAGGTTTGGTTTCGGGACGAAAAGTCCGCGCAGCAAGCCGGTTTCACGCCGTGGCGCGACCACGAGGACAACCCGTAGAGCGCTAGCTGGGGGCGGGGATCCGCAACACCAGCCGAGCACCACCGAGCGGGCTACTCTCCAGCGAAGCGGTCCCGCCGTGCAGCTGGGCCTGTTGGGCCACCAGCGCCAGCCCAAGGCCCGACCCGGAATGGGAGGCCGTCGATCCGCGAGAAAACCGATCGAAGACCACCTGTCGTTCGTCCTCGGGCACGCCGCTGCCGTTGTCGTCGATCGCGATCTCGACACCGGCGCGCGAGCTGACCGCCGACAGCTGGACGCGGGTGGCGCCGCCATGCTTAACGGCATTGGCGATCGCGTTGTCGACGGTCAGGCGCAACCCGGCCGGTAACCCGACGATGATGCAGGTGGGTGACGGCACCAGCGAAACGTCGACCCCCGGGTAGATCCGGGCGGCGTCGTGCGCGGCGCGGTCCAGCAGCTCGGTGATGTCGACGGGCACGTGGTCGTCGGCCGTCGACAGTTCGCCCTGGGCCAGTCGCTCGAGGGCGGTCAACGTGGCCTCGATCCGCGACTGCGTGCGGACCACGTCGCCCAACACCTCCTTGCGCTGGTCGTCGGGCATGTCCAGGGTGGACAGCACCTCGAGGTTGGTGCGCATCGCGGTCAGCGGGGTGCGCAGTTCGTGCGAGGACACGGCGGCGAAGTCGCGCGCCGACGCGAGCGCATCCTTGGTCCGGTCCTGTTCAGTCCAGATGCGCTGCAGCATCCCGCGCATGGCTTCGGCGATCTCGACCGCCTCGCTGGCGCCACGCACCGCCACCTGCGGGCGTTCGTCGGCATCGATCGAACGGGCTTGCTGGGCCAGGCGTTTGAACGGCCGCACCGCGAAAGCCGCCAGGAGCCAAGCGAATACCGCCGCCGCGCCGATCGACAACGCGCAGATCAGGATCACCCGCCGATGCAGGTTGTTGGTCTGGGCGATGGTGTCGTCGTAGGTCGCGCCCACCGCCAGCGTCGCCGGCTGCGGCGCGCGGACCTCCAACGTTCGCACTCGATAGCGCACCCCGTTGATGTAGGTGTCGGCATAGCCCACGTCCAGCGGCGGCAGCGTGACGTCCGAGTTGGACTTGACCTGGCCGTCGCGCCGCACGGTGATCACGGTGTCCTGATCGTTGGGGGTGCGGGGGATGTCGTCGGGACCGCGGGGCAGGAAGGGGATGGCGAAACCCGCAGCCTCGTCCAGGCGGCGATCCAGGCGTTCCTTCCAGGCGCTGGTGATGCCGAACCACACCACCGCTCCGGCGATGACCACCACGATCGCGGTGCCGATGGCCGTCGCGACCGCGACCCGGGCCCGGAGCGAGGGCGTCCGGGTCAGGATTCGGGACAGGAACTTCATGGCCGGCCGACCTGATTACTGCATGCGCAGTACGAATCCCACTCCGCGCACGGTGTGCAGCAGCCGGGGGCCGCCGTTCGCCTCCAGCTTGCGGCGCAGGTATCCGATGAACACATCGACGACGTTGGTGTCGGCGGCGAAGTCATAACCCCACACCAGCTCGAGCAGCTGCGCGCGGGACAGCACCGCGGTCTTGTGTTCGGCCAGCACCGCCAGCAGGTCGAATTCCCGCTTGGTCAGGTCGACGTCGACGCCGTTGACACGGGCGCGCCGGCCCGGGATGTCGACCTCCAGCGGGCCCACCGTGATGGTTTCCGAGGACGACGTGGCCGTGGCGCCGCGGCGGCGCAGCAGCGCCTTGACCCGCGCCACCAGCTCGGCCAGCACGAAGGGCTTGACCAGGTAGTCGTCGGCGCCGGCCTCCAGGCCCGCCACCCGATCGTCGACCGAGCTGCGGGCGGACAGCACGCAGACCGGGACGTCGTTGTCCATGGCGCGCAGCGCCGTGACCACGCTGACGCCGTCCAGCACGGGCATGTTGATGTCGAGCACGATCGCGTCCGGGCGCGTCTCGGTGGCGCTGCGCAACGCCTCGGCGCCGTCGACCGCGGTCGACACCTCGAATCCGGACAGCCGCAGACCGCGTTCGAGCGACGCGAGCACATCTGAATCGTCGTCGACGACCAAGACCCGCGGTGAGCTAGCTCCAGTGTCCATGCGGCCCATTTTGCCTGATTGTCGACTATCGCTGTGGGAGGCGCGACCTGGGGGCCGAGCAGTCGCAAAAGCACCCGAAACGCCGAGGAAACCGGGACATTTGCGTCTGCTCGCGGGGCTAGGTGGCGGGCAGACCGATGTTGCGGTAGCGCCGCAACCGGGCCGCCAGCCGTTCGGCGGCGGGAAGATCGCGCAGCGCCTGCACCTCGGCGGCGATGGCCCGCGCCAACCGCTGCGCGAACTCGACCGGCTCGTCGGCGGCGTCGGGATGCTCCGGCACGACGGCGTCAACAATTCCAGACTCCAGAAGATCACGCGATCGGATGCCCTGTGCCGCAGCGAGTTCCGGGGCGTGATCGGTGTCGCGGAAGACGATCGCGCTGGCCCCCTCGGGCGGCAGCGGCGCCAGCCAGCCGTGCAACGCCGCCAGCACCCGGTCGGCGGGCACCATCGCCAGCGCCGGCCCGCCGCTGCCCTGGCCCAGCAGCACCGACACCGTCGGCGTATCCAGTGTCACCAGCTCGGCCAGGCACTGGGCGATCTGGCCGGCCAGCCCGCCCTGTTCGGCCGCGGCCGACAGGGCCGGCCCCGCGGTGTCGATCACCAGCACCAGCGGCAGCCGCAGCTCGGCGGCCAGCGCCATGCCGCGCCGGGCTTCCCGCAGCGAGGCCGGCCCCACCAGACCACCCGTCAGTCGCTGCTGGCCCAGCACCACCACCGGCTGGCCGGCGAAGCGGGCCAGCGCCAACACCGTCGTCGCCGCCTCGCCCTGGCCGGTCCCGGACAGCAGCACCCGGTCGGTGGCGCCGTGCCGCAGCAACAGCCCCACCCCGGGCCGGTCCGGCCGTCGCGACGCCACCACCGAATCCCACGCGGGAACGTCGGGCGTCGGTTCGGGTGGCGCCGGGGCGGGCAGCGGTTCGGGGGCGTCGGCGATGACGGTCATCGCGCGGTGCAGGGTGCGGCGCAGCTCATCAAGCGGGATGACGCCGTCGATCACGCCGTGGCGCTGCAGGTTCTCCGCGGTCTGCACGCCCTCGGGGAACGGTTCGCCGTAGAGGAGTTCGTAGACGCGCGGGCCCAGGAAGCCGATCAACGCGCCCGGCTCGGCGACCGTGACGTGGCCCAGCGAGCCCCACGACGCAAACACCCCGCCGGTCGTCGGATTGCGCAGGTACACCAGGTACGGCAGGTGTGCCTGCTTGTGCAGCCGCACGGCCGCGGCGATCTTCACCATCTGCAGAAACGCGACCGTGCCCTCTTGCATGCGGGTGCCGCCGGAGCTCGGCGAGGCCAGCAGCGGCAGCCCCTCGGCCGTGGCCCGCTGCACCGCGGCGGTGATCCGTTCGGCCGCCGCGACACCGATCGAACCGCCCAGGAAGCCGAACTCGCACACCACCACCGCGACCCGGCGCCCGAAGACGCGCCCCTCGCCGGTCAGCACCGATTCGTCCAGACCCGTCGCGGCGCGGGCATCGGCCAGCTCTCGGGCGTAGGACGCGCTGACCGGCACCGCCAGCGGCTCGGTGTCCCAGCGGAGAAAGGAATTTTCGTCCAGCACCGCATCGCGCAGCTCCTCGACCAGCTCGGAGTTCAAGGCGTTGCGGCGCTCGGGACGCTGCAGCTCGATGGTCATCACGGCCTCGGCCTGGGTAACACCGATCATGGCAGCCACCCTATATAGCCTCGTCTCGTGAGTCGTATCACGGCTGGTGAACTGCGCGA